>JAUZRF010000117.1 GCA_030950645.1 Mariprofundales bacterium | reverse complement strand
GAGCGGTACATCTCCACCGACCTGTTCAAGGGAATAGAAGTCTAAAAGGTAACTACTCAGCTCACTCCCGGTTTTCCTGATAGCGGCGTTGAAAAATGCTCATTTACAGTAGTAAACTCCGCTTTTTCGCCTTGCTATCAGGAAAACCGGAAGCAATCTGAGCAGTTACAGCCATTTTTGGGTAAAATGCTGAGTAGTTACTCTAAAAGTAATGTAACTGCTCACAAAGGCACAGCAAACACAGAGTTTTTGTATTTTTCTCCGTGGCTCTGTGGTAAAAAAACAGGTGTGAAACAAACATGATTGATTTTACTGAAGAACAGATCGAGCGCTATTCGCGCCATATTATCCTGCCCGAGGTCGGTGCAGAAGGGCAGTCCAAGCTACTAGAATCTAAGGTGTTCATGATCGGTGCTGGTGGCTTGGGCTCACCGGTGGCCTATTACCTGGCTGCGGCCGGTGTTGGTACCATCGGCATCGCCGATGCCGATGTGGTGGATATGTCCAATCTACAACGGCAGATCATCCACAATCAGGATCGGGTCGGCATGCCCAAGGTAGAGAGCGCGCGCGAGACCATCCAGGCGCTCAATCCTGATGTGCAGGTCAACACCTACAATTATCGTATCGATGCCGACAATGTGCGGGAAATCATTCGCGATTATGATCTGATCATCGATGGTTGTGATAACTTCCCCACCCGATTTCTGGTCAATGATGCCTGCTTCTTTGAGCACAAAACGCTGATCTCCGGTGCCATGTTCCGCTTCGAGGGGCAGGTAGCCACCTTCAAGCCGCATGCCGATAAAGAGGGCCCCTGCTACCGCTGCCTCTACCCCGAGCCACCACCCAATGGCCTAGTTCCCTCCTGCTCTGAGGCCGGAATTCTGGGTGCGTTGGCGGGTGCGGTCGGCACTATTCAAGCGGTAGAGGCGGTCAAGGAGTTGCTGGGAATCGGCGATTCGCTCTCGGGACGGCTGATGATATTCGATGCCCTACGCATGGAGTGGAAAAAGCTCAAACTGCGCCAAGATCCGGGATGCCCATTGTGCGGCACTAAGCCGACCATCACCGACCTGGTGACCTACGAACAGGCGTGCGAACTACAACTTGGCCATAGCTAAAAAAGTAACTGCTCAGATTGCTTCCGGTTTTCCTGATAGCGGCGTTGAAAAATGCGCATTGACAGTAGTAAACTCCGCTTTTTCGCCTTGCTGTCAGAAAAACCGGAAGCAATCTGAGCAGTTACAGCCATTTTTAGGTAGGGTGCTGAGTAGTTACCAATATATTTTGATTAAGGTGATAACAATTGAAAGCATTTAAGTTTGTTGAGATCGACGATATTGATGAGTTTGAGGCGGGTCTGCGCGCCTTTCGCGCTGGCACCATGTCCGAGGAGCGTTTTACCCCGTTTCGCTTGCAGATGGGGATCTATGGCCAGCGCCAAGATGGGGTACAGATGATGCGCATCAAGCTTCCTGGCGGAAACCTGACCCCAGATCAGCTTGATGTGATTGGTGACTGTATCGCCGATTATGCTGGCCAAATGCCAACCGATGACACCCTGAGCGTAACCCCTAGCAAATTCGCCCATATCACCACACGGCAAGATATCCAGACCAATTTCGTAGCGTTGGACGATGTGCCCACCTTCCTGCGCCGACTGGCCAAGGTGGGATTGACCACGCGTGAGGCGTGCGGCAACACCATCCGCAATGTCTCCTCCTGCTTTCTGGCCGGTTCCTGTCCGGCTGAGCAGGCCGATGTCAGCGTCCATGCGCGCCACTTTGCTGAATATTTTCTGCGGCATCCGTTAGCGCAACAGTTTCCACGCAAGTTCAAGGTCAACTTCTCCGGCTGCGCCACCGATTGTGGTCTGGCGAGCATGCACGACATTGGTTTTATCGCAAAAGAGAATGACGACGGCACCAAGGGATTCCAGGTATGGGCTGCCGGAGGGTTATCCTCGCAACCAATGGGTGCGCTGCTACTGGAGGAGTTTATTCCAGAATCCGACATATTGTTGGTCGGAGAAGCATTGATGCGCGTCCACTTTAAGTATTCTGAGCGCAAACGCCGTGCCCGGGCACGGATGAAGTATGTAGCGCAAAAACTGGGCGCGGAAGGGTTTATCGAGGAGTACCGCAAGCAACGCGCGGTGATTGAGAAGACCCACGCCAACGATGGCGGCTACCCAGATGCCCACTGGCGCGCACCAACCGCCCCGCTGCCAATAGAGAAATCCGGCGTGATCCAACAGCACAATGGCCAATCTGCCATCCTACTGAATCTGTTTCGCGGCGACCTGACACCCGCGCAATGCCATGCCGTGGCCAATGCCGCCCGCACAGCTGAGACCGCAAGTCTGCGTATGACTGCGGAACAGGGCGTGGTGATTACCAATGTAGACGCGAACCGAGTAGATGCGGTGCTCAAGGTGCTCCATGATGCGAAGCTCACCACCGAATATGCCCGCAGCATTGCCGACATCATCGCTTGCCCCGGCACCGAAACCTGCCGCTTGGGGATCACCTCAAGCCGAGGTTTAGCCGAGGCCTTGCGGCCGATGGTGGCGAAACTCAAAGAGGATCCTGCCCTAGCCAACATCTCCATCAAAGCCTCTGGCTGCCAGCACTCCTGTGCCCGTCACCACATTGCCGATCTCGGATTTCATGGCCTAGCCAAAAAGATTGATGGTCAAGCGGTACCCCATTACCAGCTGCATGTTGGTGGTTGCGGAAAGGCAGGAAAGGCGCTCGCTTTTGTTACCAATCCGGTGCCAGCTAAGCGCGCGCCGGAGGCGGGTATTGCCATGCTCAACGCCTACAAGAATGGGCGTACTGAGAATGAAAGTGTGCATGACTGGGCATCCCGCATCGGCCAGCAGGCGATCAATGCGATCTTGACCCCCTTTGCCGGCCAACCCGGCGAAGTCGATGGCCTGATCTACGACTGGAGTGAAAACGAAGCCTTCAACACCAAAGGAAACAAAAAGGGAGAGTGTGCCGGTGCCGTGCTCTCGATGTCCGACGCATTAATCTCTGAGGCAAAATATGAGCTTCTGCTCGCCCGTGCCCATAGCGACGCCATGTTCTGGGGCGAGGCACTTACTGCACTGAAGCGTTCAGCCATCTCCACCGCCCGCACCTTTCTGGTCGCTTATGGTGAGGCTCCCGAAGAGGACTCCCAGGTATTCGGTCTGCTTAACAGCAATGCCACTAGCGATAGCACCGTCATGGAGGGCTTTCAGGCGGTACAAAATGCACTAATGAGCATTGACCTATCCGATCCTGCTCCCGGAGTAACCACGCTCAAGCAGACCCAAACTGCATGGCTGGCGCTGGCTGCCAAACGCTTTGCCCCCGTACCGGAAGAGGCGCGCGAGCAAGCGAAAAAGGCCACATCTACACCACAGACGCCAGTCACCAATAGCAACACCCCACCACTGCTCGATCTCTCCGGTGTTGCCTGCCCAATGAACTTCGTCAAAACCAAGATCAAGCTCACCACCATGCCGATCGGTAGCCGCCTGGCGGTGATCCTTGACGACGGCGCACCGATTGAAAATGTACCGCTGTCGCTGATCGAACAGGGTCAAGAGGTGGAGAACAAAGAACGCATCTCCAACCAGCAGTGGCGCATTGTGGTGCGCAAAGTCGCTGAGTTCTGATCTGGATGGAATCCCTCGACTATTGAAGCGTTGTAACGGCTTAGATTGCTTCTGGTTTTTCTGATAGCAAGGCGAAAAAGCGGAGTTTACTACTGTAAATGAGCATTTTTCAACGCCGCTATCGGGAAAACCGGGAGTGAGCTGAGTAGTTACAAAGAGTTTACCGCAGTAAAACCATATTCTTACCTGACACAAAAGAGCCATGACCACTGATCTCCACCCCTTTGCCAACCCTGGCCGTACCAAGCTTGCCTTAGTTAGTCGCGGGGTGGCACTGGCTGTGCCGTTGGATAAACCCTCGCGCTATATCTCCCAAGCCAATGCCGCCGAATCGGTGGTGGATATCCGTCTGCCCAGCGGCCACTTCTGCACCGTACCGGTCGGACAGCCCTACACCGAAGCAAGCGGCTTTGCGCTGCACGGCAATGAGAGCGAGGGGTTCAGTCTTATCTGTGGCGGTGAAGTGTCATCCATCGATCTGGTCGAGGTGCCTAAATTTTACCAGCAGCACACCCGTAGCGGAGCCCGCATGGGGAGCATCGCCTCGCTGCATGATCGTCTGCTGATTCTCCACCCCCTACTCGGATGCGGCTTCTTTGCCCAGAAGGGGGAGGCGTGTGGCTACTGCCAATACGACTCAATGCTCAACGAGGCCACCCCACCACTTCGTGATCCGCTGGAGCTGGTTGAGGTGGTGCGCGCCGCGCTAGTTGAGCGCGAGATTGATACCGTCTATCTCTACAACGGCTTCGCGCCGCAAGAGGATGCCGGACTGCGCCGATTGGCTCCCATCATTGCCCTACTGCGCAAACATCTGGGCCACCATCAAATTGCACTGGAGACGGTCGCCCCACGGGATCTGACCGCCATTGATGAACTCTATGCCGCGGGTCTCGACATCTTCATCTGCAATCTCGAGGTCAACAATACCGACCGCTTTCGTGAAATCTGCCCTGGCAAGGCGGCTCAGGGTGGTCAGGAGGCGGTGTGGCGTGCGCTCGACCATGCTGCCTCGCTGTTTTCTCCTGGTGCGGTAGTGAGTCACCTAATTGTCGGTCTGGAGCCAGTATCCTCCTCCATCGAAGGGATGAAGCAGCTCATCGAGCACTGCGTGGTGCCATTACTGCACCCCTTTCGCCCCCTGCCCGACACCCCACTCGCCACCACGCCCCTGCCAACACTGGACGATGTTGAAGCGCTACTACTCGAACAGTATCACCTGCTAGCGGCATCGGGACTGCCCACCAACCGACTCCGCGATATGGGACGGGTGTTATCACCAATGGAGGGGCGGATTCTGGTTGGCCGCCCGGCACAGCTCGAAGAGCGCATCGCCGACTCTGCACTAGGGCGCCGATTAGCTGGCTGGCGTGACCTGATCTCACGATCCCTGTGGAACAGTGCTCACCGTGACGATGATCCCTATGGAGACACGCAGCAAATATCACTGCGCCGCCTCCTCCTACGCAAAGGAGGGAGCTATGTCGCTCTCTTAACCTGCTTTCTGTTTTTTATGGTTGCCCAGAGCTGGCAACCACCGGCAGGGCTATCGGCTGAAGGGTGGACCACCCTCTCCATCTTCCTGCTCTGTTTAGCCTTGTGGGTAAGCCAATTACTGCCGCTGACCATCACCTCACTGCTCGGTCTGGCGCTGCTACCACTGATGGGCGTGATGCCCTCAGAAGCGGTCTACGGCCTATTCGGAAACTCCGCGATCTTCTTTATTCTCGGTGCGTTCATGTTGGCCGCTGGTGCGATTGAGACCGGGCTCTCCGAACATCTGGCACTCCATCTACTTGATCGGATCGGCTTAGGACCACGGCGATTGCTGCTGACGATGTTGCTACTTCCGGCAGCGATGGCCTTTGTCATGCCCGAACACGCAGTGGTCGCGGTCATGTTACCGATCGCATGGGAAATTGTGCGCGGACTTGGCCTCAAAGGTGGGGATCGCTACGCCCAATCCATCTTCCTGGCTCTGGCCTGGGGCGCGATTATCGGCGGTGTTGCCACCCTGCTCGGTGGGGCGCGCGGGCCGTTGGCGTTAGCACTACTACACGAGATTACCGGAAAATCCTTCACCTTCGCCCAATGGAGTGCCGCCTCCCTCCCCATCGTGCTGCCACTGCTGCTCATCGCCGCAGCGCTACTGCTATTCATCACACCATTTGGCCAACTGGATATCGCTTCTGCCCGCAATCGCATTGATCGTCGCCGCATGGAGGCCGGTGCGCTGGGATCATCCGGCTGGGTGATGGGGCTATTGCTGGCGATTACGGTGTTGACTTGGATTTTTATCGGCAATAGTCAGGAATTAGCAGCGATATCACTCATCAGCGTCGTGGTGATGTTCGCCCTGCAACTGGTAACATGGAAGGAGATTGAACCGCATGTGCACTGGGATGTCATCCTGATGTACGGCGGCGCGATTGCGCTGGGCAAGGCCATGGTCGTCACTGGCGCAGGCGGCTGGCTAGCGCATCAATTCATCCCCGCCGACACCTCACCCTTCGCCCTACTAATGGTGCTGGCAATCGCCACCCTACTGCTAACTGAGTGTGTCAGTAATGCAGCGGCAGTGGCGATCCTGCTTCCGGTAGCACTGCCGATCGCGATGGAACAGGGCATCGACCCGATCACCACCGCGCTGGCAATCGGGGTCGTTGCCGGTTTCGCCTTTGTTCTCCCCATGGGAACACCTGCCAACGCCATGATCTATGCCACCGGCCATGTGCGTGCCTCAACCATGATGCGCTATGGCCCGGTGCTCTCACTCTGTGCGCTACTGCTATTCCTAATCACCATGTCTGCCTGGTGGGGGGTGTAGCGCCGCATCTTTTCGCCGCCAGCAGTTCACAAACTATCCAGCGGGCTGCGCACCCCCAACCCACCCCGATTGAGCATATGGGTGTAGATCATGGTGGTTCTAACATTGGCGTGTCCCAGCAACTCCTGCACAGTGCGAATATCTTGCCCCTGCTGTAGTAGATGGGTGGCAAAAGAGTGGCGCAGTGCGTGACAATTGACCCGTTTGGTGATTCCGGCGGCATCCGCAGCCCGCTTGACCACCTTTTGTAGCCCGTTTTCGTGCAGATGGTGGCGACGCACCGCGCCTGTGCGTGGATCTTGCGAAATGCGTGAAGAGGGAAACAGGTATTTCCAGCGCCACTCCTTGGCTGCGTTGGGGTATTTGCGCGCCAGTGCTTCAGGTAGATAAACCTCGCCCACCCCTGTGGCAAGGTCTTGTTCATGCAGTGCTTTGGCATCGGATAGCTGTTGCTGTAACGGGGCGATGAGCCGTTCGGGCAACGGCACCACGCGGTCTTTGTTCTCCTTGGCGTTGCGCACCGCAATCTCGTGGTAAGCAAAATCGATATCCTGAACCCGCAGCCGCACGCACTCCATCAGGCGCATGCCGGTGCCGTAGAGCAACCGTGCCATGAGGCCAAATACGCCATCCAGTTTCATCAATAACAATTGCACCTCACCGGGGGATAGCACCACCGGCATGCGCTTGTGCTGCTTGGGTTTGGCATACTCCTCCAGTGCGATCACCTTGCGACCCAAGGCATGGTGGAGGAAAAAAATCAGTCCATTCAGCGCCTGCTGCTGCGTTGCTGGGCTCACTTTACGCTCTAGCGCAAGGTATTCGAGAAACGCGCGCACATGGGCATCGGTAAGGTCGCTCGCTTGTGCCACATGGCAAAAGGCCAGCAGGCGTTCGGCCCATTGGCGGTAGCTCTGCTCGGTGCGAATCGAGTAACCACGCAGGCGACACTCCACAGCGATCCGCTCTAGGGCTGCGGCATGGTGCTGGCGCACTTCAGCCAGCGGCGCGGCGCGCGTTGGGGAAGAGCCCGACCGAGCTTTACTGCGGATAGGGGTAAGTGGTGCATCACGGGCAATAGTGGCATGGGTGGGCTCAAGCTCTTGCGCCCGCGCGATATATGATATCCAGTCAAAACTCGCCGCCCACGGTAGCTGGGCGACCTCCACCAGCAAAATTTGAATCGATTGCACCGCCTGCACTAGCTGCCACGGCTGTAACGATACATTTCTGCCTAAGTCATCGAGGCACATACGCACATCAGCGGGTTGATGACTGTTGATAGGTTTGGCAATCGCATTCAAGTAATCCTCCGCCCGAACCACCATCCAACGCACATAGCTATTGCCATGCCTATGGCTAGCAGCACAATGAATGAATTTATCCCAGAAACCCTCTGGAATATCTCCGCAAGCGGAAACCATTTTTTGCTTTGTGGTTTCTTGATGTTTAGAGTATCGAGTCATGAAGGCAATGGTGATGATGGCAACGAAATATGTCAAATAGGTTGACATTGACCTATGATGCGATCAGCTCGCTTCTGCCTAATTAACTGTTATGCTACAAAAAGGAGATAAATATGAAAAAAGATGGTGTGTTTAAAAAGATCGAAGATTCTATCGACTCATTAAAAATAAATGAGGTTGATAAGAAAAAGCTATTAGACGGTATTTTGAAACTAAAAAAACAAAAAGTTAATCTTATGATTACGGGAGCTACTGGATGTGGCAAAAGTTCAACAATCAACGCAATGTTTAATACTGAGGTTGCCAAAGTAGGTACTGGAGTTGATCCTGAAACAATGGACATCCAAAAATATGAATTAGATAATTTGATTTTATGGGATAGCCCGGGACTTGGTGATGGGAAAGAAAAGGATATATTGCACTCTAAAGGGATTATTAAAAAGTTAAGTGAACCTGATGAAAAAGGAAACCCATTGATAGATATGGTTTTGGTGATTTTAGATGGAGGAAGTAGAGATTTAGGTACATCTTACGAACTAATCAATCAAGTAATTATTCCAAATCTTGGCGAAAATGTTAAAAACAGAATATTGATTGCAATCAATCAAGCAGATGTTGCAATGAAAGGTCGATACTGGGATTACAGTAATAATAAACCTGAACCCAAGTTAACAGAGTTTTTAGAAGAAAAAGTGAAATCAGTAAAAAATAGAGTCAAAGAGGCGACAGGTATAGATGTGGAGCCTATTTATTATTCTGCTGGCTATAAAGATGGAGATGAAGAGCAAAGACCGTGGAATTTATCAAAGCTATTATACTTTATTGTTAAAAACACACCAGAAGAAAAAAGACTTTCATATGTAGATAACTTATCTACCAAAAAAGAGATGTGGGAAGACGATGATGAGCTAGAAGATTACAAGAAAGAAACTCAAAAAAGCTTTCAAGAAGTTGCTAGCC
>JAUZRF010000116.1 GCA_030950645.1 Mariprofundales bacterium | reverse complement strand
TGTGACGAACCTGATTGCGATCCATCAGCCCAATTACCTGCCGTGGCCGGGGCTGTTTCATAAATGGATGGAAGCGGATGCGTTCATCCTGCTGGATACGGTGCAGTATCACAAAAATGAGTGGCAGAATCGCAATCGCATGAAGGGGTGTCAGGGAGCGCAGTGGCTCACTACGCCGGTGCATTATCACTTTGGCCAACATATTTGCGAGCTGGAGCTTGCCGCTAGCAATTGGGCAAAAAAACAGTCTACAGCGATCGCACAAGCCTATGCCCGCGCCCCCTATTTTGATCGCTATTGGTCGCCACTGCGGGATCTGCTTGCGCAAGCAGCGTGCGAGCGTTGGCGCTTGGGCATGCTCAATAGCGCGGTGATTCGCTTGCTGGGCGCGCAGTTGGGTTGTGGTGCTCCGCTTTATATCGCCTCGGAGATGGATTCGGCCAGTGAAGATCCCACGGAACGCTTGATTGGGTTGTGCCAGCAACTCGGTGGTAGTGGATATCTTTCGGGGTCGGAGGGACGAAACTATTTGCGACGCGATGCGTTCGTTGCTGCGGGTTTGAGACTCTGCTTTCAGCAGGTGGAGGCTCCGATTTATCCCCAGCTCCATGGCGTATTCGTATCGCATTTGTCGGTGATTGATCTGCTCTATAATGTGGGGGAGCAGGCAGGGGATGTGGTGCGAAATATGGGTGAGGTGGTGTCATCATGAAATCAGGTGTGAGATCGGTTGTGGCAGAAAGAGGCTTCCATACCATTTTGGCTTTAGCACCCCATCCCGATGATATGGAGATCGGTTGCGGCGGTACGCTGGCCGTGCATGTGGCCCGTGGAGATCGGGTGCATCTGTTTGTGGCCACCAATGGTGAGGTTGGCGGCGATGCGATGGTGCGTAGGGCCGAGCAGGAGGTGTCTGCTGCGGCGTTAGGGGTGCATGCTCTCCATTGGGGTGGATTTGCCGATACCAAGCTGCCGGATCATAGCGAGGCGTTGATGTCGGTGTTGGAGGTGGTGTTGACCGAAATTCGCCCAGATACGGTCTATGTGAATAGCGAACGCGACACCCATCAGGATCATCGTATTCTGTCTGAGGTGGCGCGCTCGGTGACGCGGTGGATACCCAATGTTTTGGCCTATGAGACCCCCTCTTCGATCGATTTTACGCCGATGCTGTTTATGGATATTGCTGCGGTGATGGATGCCAAGTTTGCGGCGTTGCGTGCCCACGCTTCACAGGTGGATAAAACCCGTTTGACGCTTGATATTACCGAGATTGCGCGCGCGACCGCCCATTTTCGTGGCGTGCAGGGCAAATTGGCTTGCGCGGAGGGGTTTGTGCCTATTCGCATGCGGCTGTGACCCTCGGCGTGATTCCCCACTCCCGTCCCCGTTTCGATGGCGAGACGCAGCGTGCGATCAGCCAACTGCTGGCGTCTGGGCAAGTCACCTCAGGTGTTGAGGTGGCCAAGCTGGAGTCGGCGCTGTGTCAGCAGGTGGGGCGGCGCTGTGCGGTGGCGGTGGATTCTGGCACCAGTGCGCTGGCGCTGGCGCTGCGATTATGGCGTGCGGAGGGTGGCCGACACCATCGGGTGGGAATTCCTGCCTTTGCTTGTGGTTCGCTCTACCATGCGGTACGCAGCGCCGGGTGGCAGCCGGTGGTGATGGACTGTGATGCTGCTACCCTCACCTTGCATCAAGGGGCACTTGATCAGGCGCGGTCGCTTGAGGTGGTGATCGTGGCGCACCCCTTGGGTTGGGCGGAGCCGATGGTGGCGGCTCCGTGGCCGTGTCGCATGATCGAAGATATTGCCCAATCTGCTGGTGCGGTGGGGAGCGATGGGTCGCCATTGGGGCGATGTGGTGAGATCGCGATCGCCTCGTTCCATGCCACCAAGCCATGGGGAGGCGCGTATGGTGGCGCCTTGCTGCTTGATGACGATGCTCAGGCTGCGCGTGTACGCCGCATGATCGATCCGGATGGGGAGGTTGGTGGTGCTATGGGGACGGCCGATGCCGATGATGACGATATTGCGCACCATCAACTGTCCGATCTGCACGCATTGCTGGCTCGGATGCGTATCGCACAGTTCGCAGCACTACAGTTGCGTCGACAGGCGCAATTTGGCCGAATCCGAGGCTGGCTTGAAGCGGCAGGTGCTAGGGTGCTACAGGGGGAGGGCGGCAACTATTTCCGACTTTTGATGTGCGGCGGCCGTCCTGCGGCCGATCTGGTGGCGGCATTTCGTAGCCATGGTGTGGCCGCAGCATTGCCGATCAAACAGCCGCTCTCCCGATTGACTGGTGAGGCAGCCCCTGGTGCGGAGGCGGCATTTGCGCGTTGGCTGTCGCTGCCATTGCTGGCGGATATGTCCGATGCCGAGCAACAGCAGATGGACGCTGCGATTCGGCAGGTACTGGGATGACTAGGTTGCGCAGGGGTGCTATTGGGTTGCGGATCGACCACTGGTCTGTGCGCAGCTTGGCGCTGGTGTTGGGTCTGGTGGTGGTGCTGGTTCCGTGGCCATTTTCTGGTCTGTTCACCCAAACCGTGCGTTTGATGGTTGCGGCCGCCCTGCTCTGCTTTGGCTTGATGCCGCTGGTGATTGGTGCCGCGTGGCGCATTGGCGCCTTGGATTATCCCGATGCGCGCCGGGTGCATGCTGAGCCGACGCCGCGCATTGGTGGGGTGGGGATCTTCATCGCGGTGAATGTGACGCTATTGCTCAACTTCAACTATTCGTTGGCGCTCAAAGGGGTGTGTATCTCTGCCGCCATTGTGGCCTGCCTCTCACTGTGGGATGATCTCAAACCGCAACGGGCGGCGGTGAAATTGGTGGTGCAGGCGTTGGCGTTGGTGGTGTTGATGTCGTGCGGGGTACACGCGGATATGGGCGCATCAGCGTGGTGGTGGCCGGTGGAGGCAGCAATCACGGCATTGTGGATGATTGGGATTACCAATGCGTTTAATTTTCTCGATGGAATCAATGGCCTGGCGGCAACGCTGGCCATCGCGGTGACGGCGTTGATGGGGCTGCTTGCTTGGAGCACGGGTCAAACCTACATGTTGTTGCTCTGTTTTGCGGTGGCCGGAGCTGCATTGGGTTTTCTGCCGGATAATGCCCGCTATCAACGCCCCGCACGCACCTTTATGGGGGATGTTGGTAGCACCTACCTCGGCTGGATGATGGCAGCAATTGCCTTGATGGGGGGGTGGTCAGCGGATGGTCCGATCAAGTCATACTCTGCGCCGCTACTCATTTTTTCGGTGATGATTTTTGATATGATTTATACCACGGTGGCGCGGGTTCATCGCGGGGATGTGCGCAATGTGCACCAATGGATTGAGTATGTTGGCAAGGATCATCTGCATCATCGACTCATGCATATTGGATGTAGTCAGAAGCAGACGGTGTTGATGGTGGTCAGTTTTACGCTGATCATGGGGCTGGCGGCACTGGCAATTATTAAAGGCACCCTGTTTAGTACGCTACTGCTTCTGGTTCAGGCATGCGTGTTCTATGTCATGCTGAGCTTTCTCATGCTGCGGCATTGGGATGCGTAGCGCGATCACCGAGCGACAGAGCGAGGCGTTGCTGGCGCGCTGGCAGCAAATTTGTCGCGAAGTAGCACCATACCATGCTAGGCTGATTGCGGTTTCTAAGTATGCGCCGGATGCGGCAGTGGCCGCGTTGATTGCTGCAGGGCAGCGTGATTTTGGCGAGTCGCGTCCGCAACAGTTGCGGGATCGCGCGCTGCGTTGGCCGCAGTGCAACTGGCACATGATCGGCCCATTGCAACGCAACAAGGCAAAATATATTGGGCGTTTTGCGGCCAGTTGGATGAGTCTCGAATCCTGGTCGCAAGCGGAGGCGGTGGCTCGGCAAACTTCAGGCCGTATTTTATCTGTGCTGATTCAGGTCAATGTGGTCGCGCAAGCGCAGCAACATGGGGTGGATGCGGAGGATTTATCCCCGCTTTTTCAGAGCTTGCAACAGCTGAACAGCTTAAGGGTGACGGGGTTGATGGCGATGGTGCCTCGTGGTAACGATGCGCCAAAGCAATTTGTGCACTTGCGACGCTTGAAGGAGGCCTTGGTAGAGGCGAGTCTTGCCGATCTTTGTATGGGTATGAGCCATGACTACCAAGATGCGTTGGCGGCTGGTGCCACCATGGTGCGGATTGGCTCTCGGTTGTTTGGTGAGCTCGATGTTCGCCACCCCGTTTAAGGTCTACATTGTTGGTAACTACTCAGCTCACTCCCAGTTTTCCTGATAGCGGCGTTGAAAAATGCTCATTTACAGTAGTAAACTCCGCTTTTTCGCCTTGCCATCAGAAAAACCGGAAGCGATCTGAGCAGTTACGGGATGTTTTCAATGGGTGCTGAGTTGTTACGAATAGGGAGACTAAA
>JAUZRF010000115.1 GCA_030950645.1 Mariprofundales bacterium | reverse complement strand
TTTTTTGGCCGTAATCACCACACGGCCAGTCAGTTTTCTCAAGCTAATGGGCGCTGGCCCTTGCTGCATGCCATTGGCAAACACCATCGCACCAGCAGGCTGCGTAATCACTGTTACAATTGAAGGCGCTGAGGGGGCTTGTGGGATAGATTCAACTGCTGAGCCTTGCGCAAGCATAATGAAATCGCCGCGCGATAAGTCATAATCACTTATTTTGCCATACTGGGGTGTTTCATGTGTGTGCTGCGGAACCTCCTGCTGCAAATAGAGACCCAGCTCGGTGCCGCTGATATAACCATCCTTATTCAAGTCTGCCAAACCATATTGTAATCCATCAACAAAAGCAGGCGTAAACACACTGCGTGCGGGCACGGTTTCGCCAGCACTACCGGCGGTGATAAACTGCCGCACTGGCCTTGCTGTCATGGCGGAAATTTGTGGTGGCGTGTCGGGCAGTGCCCGTGCCTTAAAAATAGTACCTGAAAAACAGGAATCGAAGAGAAAAAGTACGTGTTTGGCTTCTATCTCACGCGACCAAGCCAGTATTTGAGTCATATTCAGCGCTTTGCGCAGAAATCCTTTTTCATCCTTGCGCGGATCGGGCGCATCGGTAGGCACAAGATAGCCTTTACTGCCGTTTTTACGGGTATAACCATGGCCAGAGTAATAAAACAGAAGCCGGTTGTTGGTATCAAATCCATAGCGGTCGATAAAGGTTTTCATCACTTGCTGCAATTGCACGGCATCAGCATTGATCACCTTCTTCACCGTGAAACCCTGGGCCTGTAACACACGCTCCACCGGGATCAGTTCCGCCGGAACATGCTCAAGATTCGGCCAACCGGAGGTATATATCGACTCACCAATCAACAACGCGTAACTGCCAGAATAACCGCCAACCGTAGTGCCAGACGTATTCTTAATGGCAATCCCACGCGAGGCATCGGCCACAGAGACAAATAATAGCAGTGGTAACAATATAATCAAAAACGCCCGCATCATACTCACCCCCCAAACTCCAACACCTCGATCAGTGGGGTAGTTTGCCAAAACAGAGATCAATGTGCAAAGTAATAATCGTTTCATAATATATAATAGCTGAATTTGATATCATCTATCAAGGTTCAACAGAACCCCTTGCCGACCAACTCGAAATCAAGCATCCTGCAAGCCTTGTTGCTTACACATTACAAGTAAGTGACATCACACATGCTGCGAAATGGGGTCAAGCTTTCATAACTTGATGATTTCGTAACTACTCAGCTCCCATTGAAAACATTCCGTAACTGCTCAGATCGCTTCCGGTTTTTCTGATAGCAAGGCGAAAAACCGGGAGTGGGCTGAGTAGTTACCTAAACTGAAAAGGGCTCGTCGTAGTGACGAGCCCTTGTAAGCAGAAGTAAACGGGCGGGTTTTAGACCGCTCAGGCGTGCTCTTCGTCGATCTTGCCGGACTCGACGGCGTCGATCGCTTTTTTGTCGTGCTCGTTTGGTGGGCAGCCGCAGCTATGGTCGGGGCTGAGTGCATGCAGGCGTGCCTGCTCCATGTGCCACTGGGCTACCTTCAAGTGTTGGTCAATATTCATTTGCTTATTACCTCGTTATTGTGGATTTTCAGGATTGCCCTTTTGATGCCAAAAGGATATATGATAGGCTCCAATAGGCATCGTATGGCAATAAGTCCCTGCTAGGAAGTCGGCAAAGCCTAGCAAGGTTCGCCCGAGGATGAAAACCCACCAGTGTTAGCACGCCGTAAATTGCGTTACGATTCGCCGTATGGCTACTCTATCTTCTTCCGTTACCATCATCGGCGCAGGCTTGGCTGGCAGTGAGGCAGCTTGGCAATTGGCACGGCGCGGCATTGCGGTGCATCTGCATGAGATGCGTCCCCAAACGATGACTCCCGCACACCGTAGCGGCAATTGCGCCGAGCTGGTCTGCTCCAACACCTTTCGCGCCGACCATCTTGAGAATGCCGTCGGCCTGCTCCATGCCGAAATGCGTTTGATGGACTCGTTGATGATGCGCTGCGCGGATCAGGCGCGCATCCCCGCAGGCACGGCGTTGGCGGTTGATCGTGAGCAGTTTTCTGGTCTGGTGACTGCCGCAATCGAAGCAGAGCCGTTGATTACTCGCGTTGCGGGTGAGGTCACTGCGCTGCCGGATGATGGTCTGGTGCTGGTGGCTACTGGGCCGCTCACCTCCGATCTGTTTTCTGATGAGATTGCCCGTGTTACTGGCCACGATCGTTTGGCCTTTTTCGATGCCATTGCGCCGGTGATTGATGCCGAGACGATCGATATGTCGGTTGCCTACTGGAAGAATCGCTACGATAAGAATCTTGAAGCGGGGAGCCCGGGGGATTATCTCAACTGCCCGATGGGTCGCACACAGTATGAGGCGTTCATTGATGCTCTGCTGGCAGCAGAAAAGGTGGCGATGAAGGGGTTTGAAGATATTCCGTTTTTTGATGGCTGCATGCCGATCGAGGTGATGGCCGAGCGTGGCCGTGACACCCCGCGCTTTGGACCGATGAAGCCGGTGGGTCTGGAGCATCCGGTGACGGGCGAGCAGTTCCATGCCGTGGTTCAGCTGCGGCGTGATAATCGCATGGGTAGCTTGCTTAATATGGTCGGTTTTCAGACCAAAATGACCTACGGCGCCCAAAAAGAGGTGTTTCGCACTATTCCAGGGCTTGCGCAGGCGGAGTTTTTCCGGCTTGGCAGCCTGCATCGCAACACCTTCATCCAATCCCCGGCACTGCTTGATGGCACCTTACGGCTCAAATCTGATCCGCGCATCCTTTTTGCAGGCCAGATCACTGGGGTGGAGGGGTATGTTGAATCGGCAGCTTGTGGCCTGATGGCGGGGATTTTTTTGGCCGATTTGGCGCAAGGTAATTCACCAATACCCTTTCCTGAAAACAGTGCCCACGGTGCCTTGTTGGCACATGTTAGTCGCAGTGACCCCAACCATTTTCAGCCAATGAACATCAATTTTGGCCTGTTGCCCGCCGCGCCCAAGCGCATTATCGATAGCGATGGAAAACGGCGCAGGCTGGCGCGTGCGGATCGTCGCCGTATGGTATCGGAGGGTGCGCTGGCCGCACTACGGCAGTGGGCTGCTGAGTAGTTCCCAATCGGAGCAGGTACAGACAGGGGGTAAGGAATATGGCAACTGATACGATCAATCCGCTGGCGGCGGCGTTTTCCGATGCTGCGACTCTGCGCGCACTCTGCGGGCGCTCGGTGCGCTATCTTGGCGAGCGGTATCAGGTCGCCGATGTGTTGTGGGAGGATGGCCTCCTCATTCTCCACGCTAGCGATCGCAATGCGGTGCAGGAAGACAGCTTTGGCCGCCCCAGTCGGGTGGTGCCTGCGGAGCGGAGAATTGCGATTCACAATGAGGATGGATCGGTCAGTAGTGCCTGGCAAGAGCTCGAGCTGATTTGAAGCCAGCGTTGATCTAGAGCAAGGACGCACTGCGATGGTTGACCATGCTTTATTCAATGTCTTTGTTTATTTGGCTGCTGCGGTAGTGACGGTTCCTGTCGCTAGCCGGTTGGGGCTGGGGTCGGTGTTGGGCTATCTACTCGCCGGTATTATTATTGGTCCATGGTGCTTGGGTCTGATTACGGATGCGCATGCCATGAGGGCGATCTCTGAATTCGGGGTGGTGTTGCTGCTGTTTTTGGTGGGGTTAGAGCTAAGCCCAGAGAAATTGTGGCAACTTCGCGGCCCTATTTTTGGTGGCGGTGGCGCCCAATTGCTGGGTTGTACGGCTGCTATCGCGGCGTTGTTGTGGCTGACGATGGCGATGTCATGGCAAGCCACATTGATTGGTGCGGCGGCACTTGCCCTATCGTCCACCGCCATGGTGCTGCAAATTTTGAGCGAGAAGCACCTGCTCAATACGCCCGCTGGCCACACCGGGTTTTCTATTTTGCTATTTCAAGATTTGGCGGTGATTCCACTGATGGCGATGCTGCCCTTGCTCGCTTCGGGGGCATCATCGGCCGGTGGGCATGGTGGACGGATGGCGCTCGAAGCGGTTGCTGCGGTGGTGGGGATTGTGGTGATGGGGCACTTTGCCCTGCGTCCGGTGCTGCGCTATATTGCTACCACCGGCGTCCATGAGATATTCGTTGCTTTTGCGCTGTTTTTGGTGATCGGGATTGCGCTGTTGATGGAGTCGGTTGGCCTGTCGATGGCGCTGGGGAGCTTTATTGCCGGCATTCTTTTGGCCGATTCCGAATACCGCCATGCACTGGAGACGGTGATTGATCCATTCAAGGGGCTGCTGATGGGGCTGTTTTTCATTGCAGTCGGCATGGCGGTCGATTTTGGTCTATTGCGCGAGCATGCCGGTTTGGTGGCGCTATTGGTGGTGGGCTTGGTACTGTTGAAGATTGCTGTGCTCTACCTTCTCAGCAGATTCGCGGGAATCCCCCTTCAGCAGCGCCCGTTTTTTGCAATTGTATTGTCGCAAGGCGGTGAGTTTGCCTTTGTGTTGCTATCGTTGGCTGGTGCCCAAGGGGTGGTGGGTGAGACCCAACAGCACCTGCTGATGCTGGTGGTCGCGATGTCGATGCTGACCACTCCGTTGTTGGTGCTGCTGCACGATAAGTTGATCGCTCCTCGGTTTAATCGCGCTCCAGACCGATCGCATGATCCAGCGGTTGCTGAGCAGGAGAACCCAGTCATCATCGCAGGATTTGGCCGCTTTGGTCAGGTAGTGGGGCGTCTTTTGATGGCCAATGATATTGGCGTTACCCTGCTTGACCACGATCCTGCGCATATTGAGCGCAGCCGTGAGTTTGGTTTTAAGGTCTATTTCGGTAGTGCCTCGCGTCTTGACCTGCTGCGTGCTGCGGGCATGGATAGGGTTAAGGTGCTGGTGGTCGCAGTGGATAACCCCAAACGGGCGAGCAAAATCGTGGCGCTTGCCCGCCAGTATTTCCCTCAGGTTCGCATTGTTGCCCGAGCCCGTGATATGAACCACCTATTTGATTTTATGGAACATAATGTACGCTACGCCTATCGCGAGAGCTTCGATGGAGCGATCAATGCGGCACAGGGTGCGATGGAGGCGCTGGGTCTGGAACCTGAGGAGATTACCACCTCCATTGCCAGATTCCGTGACTATGATCATGAGGTGCTGGAGACCATGTACCGGGTGCGCCATGATGGCGATGCTGTGATGGCTGCGGCGAGCCGTCAGTTGCAGGAGCAGTTTCATGCCATGGAATTGGAGGCCAGAGCCAGGCATCAAGCGGGATGAGCTGAGCCGCTCCAGCCATTGTCTGACTGTAACAACTCAGCTCACTCCCGGTTTTCCCGATAGCGGCGTTGAAAAATGCGCATTGACAGTAGTAAACTCCGCTTTTTCGCCTTGCCATCAGCAAAACCGGAAGCGATCTGAGTAGTTGCGTCGGACTGGGTGTTAAGTGGTTGTATTTCCGCTTTTGCTTGCACTTAGCTGCGTGAGCGTCATTATTTTGACCCTACGATCGGGTGGCATTCATCTCTTCGATCTACTTGGAGGTATCGATGACCACAACCCATCTTCTCATCGTTGAGCATGACCCGGTATTGTGCAGCGCGATTGCGACCCCCCTGCAACAGCAAGGCTACCATATCACGATGGTCAATAGCGTGCTGAAAGCCAAGGAGGTGCTGGATCAAGGAGGCGCTTTTGATGCGGCACTGATCAACGCCCATCTCTCCGATGGTAGTGGCATTGATCTGCTCGATTTCATGCACAAGCAATACCCGACCATCCACTGTGTGATCGGTACCCGTGAACATGATGAGGAGCTCTCTGCTACCGCGATGCGCACCGGCGCTTGTGATGTGCTCCATTATCCAGCGCCACCGGAGCTGCTGTTGGCGCGATTGCGTGCCTTACCCGTCAACGCACGACCGAGCGAAGAGGCCCCTGTTGTGGCGCGTGTGGCCACCGAAAGAGGGGGTGGAAAAGCCAAGGGGAAGGTGACCCCTTTGATTGGTGAGTGCGCCTCGGTTCAGCAACTTCGCGCTACTATTGAGCGCCTGCAAGACTCCAATAGTACGGTGCTGATCACGGGTGAGTCTGGCACTGGCAAAGAGGTGTTGGCGCGCACCCTTCATCGGAGTGGGCACCGCAGCAATAAGCCCTTTGTCTCAATCAACTGCGGCGCGATTCCAGAGGAGTTGTTGGAGTCTGAGCTGTTTGGTCATGTCAAAGGGGCATTTACCGGAGCAGTACGAACCCGTGTGGGGCGTTTTGCAGCGGCCCATGGCGGCACCATTTTTCTCGATGAGATTGGTGATATGAGTCCAAAGCTTCAGGTGAAGCTGTTGCGTGTGTTGCAAGAGCGCTGCTTTGAGCCGGTTGGAAGTCAGGAGTCTGTTCATGTGGATGTCCGGATCATTGCCGCTACCCATCGGGATCTTGAGGCATCAATTGCGCAGGGAATCTTCCGTCAGGATCTCTTTTACCGTCTTAATGTGATCCCCTTGGAGCTCTCACCATTGCGTGATCGGGGTGAGGATATATTTTTGTTGGCGCAGCACTTCATGACGATATTTAATCAGCGTTGCCATTCGGCACTCACTGGCATTAGCGATGGTGCGCGTCAGACGATGTTGCAACATCGCTGGCCGGGCAATGTGCGCGAGCTGCAAAATCTGATTGAGCGTGTTGCCACCTTGAAGCAGGAGGGAGATATCGACTTGGTGGATCTTCCATCCCGCATGTTGGGACGCGATCAACGCATCGTTCAGGAGTTTGTGCAACCCGGTATTTCGGGTGAGGATGATGCGATGGATTTCAAACAGATGGTGGATGATTTTGAACGCTATTTGTTGCTGATGGCACTTGAACGCTTCGGTTGGAACAAGAATCGCGCTGCGGCCTATCTGTCGATGAATCGCACCACGCTGTTTGAGAAGCTGAAAAAGAAAGGATTGAAAGCACCGAGCGACGATTAATAATTTTCCTGCAAAATCTGGCACTCCCTTTGCTTTATCCAGCCCCAATGGTTCCTGTTATAAATAGAGACAGATCGGTTCGTGTTGTCGGTCTGATGCTGTGCTGGTTACTGGCAACACTGCTGGCTACGCCGCTGCATGCAGCGGTGGCCAATAGCGAGGTTAAGGCAGTGCAAACCTTGATTCAGGCGGGCAATCCTGAGCAAGCAGTGAAAGAGGCGCGGCGCGTGCTGGTAGGCGGAAGAATCACAAACACCGTGCGCTTTCATCTATTGCAGCTGATTAGTGATGCCGAATTCATTCGTGCTAGTGCGCGATTTTTCAGTGATATTGACGCTGCGGCAGCAGCACAAAAGGCGGTGCTGAAAGAGTTTCCACAACGCTCAGATAGTGCGCGGCTACGCTGGCGTCTGGTGAAACTGTATTGGCGACATGGTCAAAACGGTGCGGCGCTGGCGAATACGCAAACATTGCGCCGCATTGATCCCCGGAGTACGCAAGCCCATCTTTCCTGGATGGTAGATGCCCAGATTAAGCTGAAAATGGGGCGATATTCGCAAGCGCGGCGTGCGTTGCTGCGGTTTTCGTTGGGTGCGAGCACGGCGAAAGAGCAGGCGCAACTGCTGGCTTGGACTGCCATGGTGGATGAAAAAGAGCAGCGCTACCCCCAGGCAATGGGTAATTTCAAGCACTCTTTTAAACGCTTTCCTGGGGTGATTGAAGGCGATCCGCTGCTCTATTCACATTTCATTTTGATGGAACATCGGCAAGGCGATGACCATACCGCATTGATGCTCTCGGATCGGTTTCTTACCCGTTATATCGATAGTGATTTGATCCCTACTGTGCGGTTGATGCGTATGGGTATTCTCGCCCGTCAGCCGGATAAACATGCACAAGAGGTGGAGCGCGGATACACCTTCCTTTCTGAGCATGCTCCAGGCTCCACCATTGGCAAGCAGGCGTTCATGCGTAAAATGATGTTTCAAGTGCGGGATAAAAACGATTTTTTCAGCTTGAAGCCGGTGTTGGTGGCGCTCAAAAAGCTTGCCAGCCAAAATCAGATGTCGGTGATTGAAGATGAGGCGATGCTCGATCAGGGGTTGCTATGGGCGAGGATCTCTAACTCTGGAGCCAAAGGGGTATCAACGAACACGATTGATGCCGCACTGGAGCAGTTGTCACGCGTTGACCTATCTTCCTCGCCAGCATTGCGTCAACAGGCACTGGATCATGGCAGTAGTATCTTTAGTAAATATATTAAAAAGATGCTTGATAAGAAGCAGCTATTGAAGGCGGTGGCGCTATGGAAGCGTTACCCAGATCTGCGTACTCGGACGAAGGAGGTCTTGCGTTTTGATATCGCCAACGCCATGCGGTTGCTTACCCAGTTTGGCCAGGCTGAAACCCTGCTCAACGCCCTGTATGCGCGCAATAAGACCACCCTGCGTGGGCAGCAGGTGATGTTGGAGCTGGCGCGGGTGTGGTTGGATCGCGGCGATGCCAAGGGGATCGACAAGATCAACCACTGGTTGAGTGAGCATGAATTTACCATCTACCATCCTGAATTCTTGCTGTTGGTGGCACAGATGCAACTCAATGCCAAACGCTTCGATGCGGCTGCGCAAACCATCCTGCATGTGGCCCCAGAAGATTTGGTTCATGCGTTGTTGCCCGAATATTGGAAAAGTCGCGCGCATATTGCCGAAGCGCGTCATCGCTGGCATGTTGCGGCACATGCATGGCAGGAATTTGGCAACAGCGACAAGAAAAACCGGCAGGTGGGGTTGCGCCGGCAGGCATTGGCATTGTACAAGGCTGGAGACTATGCCAATGCCGAGAGCAAATGGCAGCAGCTGCCAAAAGCGGCGCACGATGCTGCTTGGCGCTACTATCTTAACATGAGTCGTTACCATAATGGCGAGTGGTCGGCAGCGGTGAAAGCGTTGCGTGAACTGGCGCAGGATACGACGGCGGGTATTTATGCCACGCTTGCGGACATGGCGCTGGCCGAACACGATGCCCGCCAGCTTTTGAATCAGAATCCATGAGTACTGCGATCCATCTGATCGGCTTTCCGCCACATAGCGAGTCGAACTTGCGGGTTCAACTTGGAAAACTGTTACCGGATACCTTTATTGATTCCGTTCCACAGGAGTTGGCGCGTGAGTTTGTGCCCTCCGAAGGTGCGGTCACCTTTGTTTGGGATCGCATGACCTCGGTGGCGATGGTGCAGCGCCTGTTTCAGCATGATCCGCAGGCCAATGTGGTGGTGCTCGCTGAAACGGGTAATGCCGATCGCGGCACGGAGCTGATGCAGATGGGGGTGATGGATTACCGTGCCCTTCCCTGCCCAGATGAGGTGATGCAGATCTATTTGCGTAAGGCTGGCCACCAGACGGAGTTGGCGCGCCAGGCAAAGGCGCAACAGCAGGGGAGTGATCTTTTTGTGACTGAGGATCTCGATACCCGTCGGTTGCTTGATCATGTAGCCCTGATTGCGCCCAGCAGGGCCTCAGTGCTGGTGGTGGGGGAGTCGGGAACGGGTAAGGAGCGCCTGTCGCGGTATATCCATCAGTGCTCACCGCGCAGAGACAACGCCTTTATCGCCATCAACTGTGCGGCGATTCCCGAAGGGGTGCTGGAGTCGGAGCTGTTTGGCCATGAGAAAGGGGCTTTTACGGGTGCTACCCAGTCACGACCGGGTAAGTTTGAGATCGCCCACGAAGGGACGCTGCTGCTGGATGAGGTCACCGAAATGGCGCTGCATTTACAAGCAAAACTGTTGCGTGTATTGCAGGAGGGTGAGGTTGATCGCTTGGGGGGACGCAAACCGGTCAAGGTGGACGTACGGGTGATTGCCACCAGCAATCGTGATATTGAGGAGAGTGTTGCCAAGGGCGATTTCCGTCAAGATCTCTACTATCGGCTCAATGTCGTCACCATCCAATTGCCGGCGTTGCGTGATCGTCCCTGTGATATTTTGCCATTGGCCCAACACTTCCTAGAACAATTCTGTCAAATGTATGGCTCGGCCATGCCTCAGCTTGATGCCATGGCCGAGCAGGAGCTGCGGCGCTACCCATGGCCGGGGAATGTTCGTGAGCTGGAAAACTGCATGCATCGCGCGTTTCTCATGAGTGCAGGCAAGCCGGTGATGCCTGCACACCTTGGGCTTAACCCCTCGAATGCTATCGCTTCGAAAGCCGTCCAAGGTCGTGAGGGTGATGCGCAGGGGATTCGTGCGGGCATGTCGATTCGGGATATGGAGCGGGTATTGATCGAGCAGACCTTAGCGCATGTGCAAGGCAATCGCACTGAGGCGGCGCAGCTGCTCGGTATCAGCATCCGAACCCTACGCAATAAGCTCAACGAATATAAAGCCTGAAGGATCACGACTTAGCTCGCTTCCGACTTTTCTGATAGCAAGGCGAAAAAGCGGAGTTTACTACTGTAAATGAGCATTTTTCAACGCCGCTATCAGGAAAACCGGGAGTGCGCTGAGTAGTTACAAAAGATCTAAAGTTGGGACTCTAGCTCAGGAGAGCAGCCCCTTCATCACCTCCCAAATCGCCCTCATTCTGCTTCGTGCATCTCACTGAGCGCTGTGCGGAGCATATAGGGGAGTTTGCTCTGGTGTAATCCGGAGATGAGATCGCGTTGTAGCCGGAGTGTCTCCTCTTGGATTCGTCGTTGGTCATTGGCGTTGCAGCTTAACGATATCCCGCATAGAAGTTGGTCGTTTGGCTGGTCAATATGGCGCCAACAAATTGTTCCTTTGCCACTTACTGGCTCCGTTCCCAAGATGATGGTGCAGGTTATCGACGCCCCATTTTTGCACTGATCCTGAATCTTCAACGGCAGTGCGAGCGCGGCGCCAGAGATGGAAAGATCAACCAGATGGCCGTCGATGGTTGTCCCATCCTGGAAGGTCAGGGATGCAGAGGGCCGCAGGGGATGGCGCACGCGCACATGACGCCGCAGCGCATGGGTGTTGAGCTCGCTCTTGCCGAGCATGAATTGAACCTTGCCCTTTTTGACCTCATGGACGGTGGCACGGATGCGCTCTTTGCCATCTTGGGTGATGATCCAGACGCGGAAGTCATCAATCGTCAGCATCTGTGCTAGATCTTCACTTAACGCAACGATGATGGTGTGGCCGATGATGTCGATCAGGTTTGCTAGCGCATGAACCGGAACCTCATCCAGATAGCTGGTGATTTTAATCTTTTTGCGCCGCAGCCACCGGATACTGTTTTCCGCGATGATCCGCTTGAGGTGCTCTTGATGCACTCGCCCTTCCGCCTGTTGCAACTGCTTTTGCCACTGCGCTTCCTTCACCATGACCGCCAATTGGCGCAGCTGATTGAAGAAATCGAGTTCCTCCTTAAGCGCAGCATATTGCGCTTCATCGGGTAGCTGGCGGATGCGTGGCAGCTCCTGTTGCAGGAACTCCCATTCGCTGCGCAGCAACAGCGCCAGCAGCGGAGTGATGCCCTCTCCGGCTTGAAAGATGCGTTCGAAGATGGAGCAGAATGACTGATCATTGGCACGGTTGATCAATGCGGTGGTGAGCTCGGTGAGAAGCGTCTTCTCAACATGGAGTGCCAATGGTGCGTTCGGGGCTGTTGTGCTGGCTGGCTGGAGCGGTGTCTCTTGCGGGGTCGTTATCTCAGCTGCAACATCGGGCAGGAGCTGCGGCTGATACTCCGCATGCCACTTCAGCAGCGCATCAAACGGCATCGGGCGTTGAATCAGGTAGCCCTGGATGCGCTCCACCCCCATCGTATCAAGTATCTGGCGTACCGCATCGGTCTCCACCCCCTCGGCGATCAAGGTGATGTGCAGCTTGTCGGCCAGGAATACCAACGCCTGGATGATCTTCACCGCCACCATATCTTGCGCCGCACACATGACAAAGGTCTGGTCGATTTTTAGTTCATTGAACGGGATTTGGTAGAGGCTGATCAGTGACGAATAGCCGGTGCCAAAATCATCGATCGAGAGCTGAAATCCGGCTAATCGCAAGCGAATTAGGTTGTTAAGTTGGTGTGGAGTGTCCCGTAACGCTTCGGATTCGGTTACCTCCAGTATCAGTTGCGATGGGTCGATGCCGAAGCTGCTGGTGAGGCGCAGCAGCTTCTCCGGCAGTTTCTTTTGCGTCAGGAACGATGCCGACAGGTTAACCGAGACCGTCTCTTGCCTCCAGGCAGTCTGCTGCCAGTCAGCAGCAACTCGGCGCAGCATCTCCCAGGTCATGCGATCAAGCAGATCAAAGCGGGAGGCTAACCCAATGAAGCGGCCAGGAGCCACTACGCCCCATTCGGGATGATGCCAACGCATCAGCGCTTCACAGCCGACAATGGTGCCATCATGGGTGATCACCTGCGGTTGGTAGTAGGGAACAAACTGACCGGCCAAAAGTGCTTTCTGCAGCATGTCGGCGCTGATCGGCTGGGAAGGTGAATCCGGTGGGCGGGTATCGCCTCGGCGCTCGCCGCGAATGGTGGTGAGGAGCTTTTGCAAGGCTTTGAGTCGAAACGGTTTGTGCAGGGTGCCGATCAGATTGAGCTTGCGCACCCCGATGAGTTCCCCAGCGGCATGAATGACACTCTCCTCCTTGCCACTGATGACGATAATGCCACTGGCGGCATGGTTGGTGCTGATGTGGTCGAGTAGGGCGATCCCATCGCTGTCGGGCAGGCCAAGATCAAGGATAATGCCATCCATGGTGGCTTCGGTGCTGTGCAGGAAGGCGCTACCGGTGCGGTAAGCGTGCGCGACAAAACCCATTCGCTCGGCCACCTGGCACAGGGTCTTGGAGATATGGGCGTTGTCATCGACAATGGCGATGTGGAGTGGCGGACTATTCATGGGGAGGATGGTGGCCGTTCGAAATAGGCTTCAAGCACGCTAGTGGGCGGCAGGGCGGGGACAAAACCCATCAGATCCGGCTTGGAGGCAATATAGGATTTAAGGCCGACATCCATGCCCAGAATGTGCAGTGCCAGTAGATCTGCCAATTCCACCACCACTTTTTTGTCGAGGCCGTGGCATTGGGTGGTGGCATGCAGGTAGCTCAGACGGGTGAGCAGAGCACAATGGGTGCGGTGGTGGTTGGCGGCAAAGGGGTACTCTGGGCAGAGGTGAGACACCTGCTCCTCGCGATAGAAGTGGTGCAGGGAGAGGGTGTATAGCGCATCCATCTTCTGGAGTGCATCGGCGGCGGAGCTGGCATCCAGCAGTTGCCCCATCATAGTCTCCAGATGGCGATGGTCATCATCAATAACGCAGCAGTGCAGCTCGATGTCTGAGGTGTCGGGGATCGCGTCTGCAGCGTCATCGGTTGCGGTAGCGGGCTGGAGAGGGGAAGGGGTCGGGATGAGATCAATGGGTTCGCCGTGGGCGATGGCGCGCACCTTTTTCGTGATCGCTTCGCCAGTATCAATGGCTTCAATCATCACCTGGACATATTCATTCAGTGGCGAATCGTCTGGCAGCGCGATCTCCAGTAGCTCGACATTGCCGAGCAGGCTCGCCCACACATTGTTGAGATCATGCTCCAGCGTATGCAGCTCGGGGATCTCCTCACCGCGGCTCATGCATCACCAAACATAAAATCGACCCCGACATCAATCGCGCCCAGCCAGTCGAGCAGTTTGCCGACCTCCTCGCCACGAAAGATGGCGCCGTGTTGGGGCAGAATGGCACGGATCGGCAGTTCGCGAACGCTGGCGATGAATGCCGCCACCGCCTTGTTGCTGCCCATGTAGCGTTGATGAAAGCCGAGCATGCAGCCACAGTGGGCATCCCAGTCATCAATGCAGAGGCGTAGCGTGTTGTCACCAAACACCGAGGCGCCGATATCGCCAGAGAAGAGCAGGCCGCTGGCTTCATCGAACACCACCATGTTACCCGGTGAATGGAGAAATGGGGCGGGGATGCAGTGCAGGTGGCCGCCATCAGGCATGAGCAGCTTGCCACCGCGATCACTGATGGGAATCAGGTGCTCGGGATGTGCCATGTAGTGGGGCAGGAAGCGTTGCCATAGGTGGGGAATGACAATCTGGATGCCGGGATTGTTGCTGACCCAGCTTGGTAGCGAGGCGCAGACATCAGGATCCTGATGGCTACAGATGAGATGCGAAATCGCCGAGGAGAGAAACACCGAATCCACCTTGTCGGAGACTCCTCGGTAGTGGTCACATCCGCCCGGTTCGAGCAGAAATCCCGCGTCTTGATCCACCACCAGCCAGCTGTTGCAGGAGATGGCCTCCCCGCTCTCGCCGCAACCGACCCAGTAGACCTGGTGGCCAGGGGTATCATGTAACAGAATGGCATCTTCGATGCACAGTTCGGCATTGGTTAAGGTGGTAATGATGGGCATGGAATCTCTCCTTTATTAGGTACCTACTCAGCTCACTCCCGGTTTTCCTGATAGCGGCGTTGAAAAATGCTCATTTACAGTAGTAAACTCCGCTTTTTCGCCTTGCTATCAGGAAAACCGGAAGCGATCTGAGCAGTTACAGCTATTTTTGGGTAGGGTGCTGA
>JAUZRF010000114.1 GCA_030950645.1 Mariprofundales bacterium | reverse complement strand
CTACCAAATAATGGCTGTAACTGCTCAGATTGCTTCTGGTTTTTCTGATAGCAAGGCGAAAAAGCGGAGTTTACTACTGTAAATGAGCATTTTTCAACGCCGCTATCAGGAAAACCGGGAGTGAGCTGAGTAGTTACCTTCAAATCTTAAGTCCGATATTCCGCGTTGATGGTAATATAGTCGTGGGTGAAATCACCAGTCCAGACCTCTGCTTCAGCCTCGCCCATGGCGAGATCGAGGGTGATGGTGAATTCATCGCGCGCAAAGACCGCCATGCCATCGGCGTCACAATAGTCAGGGTG
This sequence comes from Mariprofundales bacterium, assembly GCA_030950645.1. Lineage (GTDB taxonomy): Bacteria > Pseudomonadota > Zetaproteobacteria > Mariprofundales > J009 > JAUZRF01. Next base: position 6,371 of record JAUZRF010000114.1, on the reverse strand, counting down.
CAAGTTGCCCTGCTCCAGCATCACTACACCATCGGCCATCAGGCCAATGGCTGCTGGGTCAAAAGCGATACCACTGTTGCCAGCCGCACAGAGAATGCGGCCCCAGTTGGCATCGGAGCCGGCAAAGGCGGTTTTTACTAAAGGAGATACCGCGATGGTTCGTCCGACACGCCTCGCCTCCTCCACACTAGCCGCACCAATGACGCGGATGGTGACGAACTTACTCACTCCCTCGCCATCACGCACAATCATCTGCGCTAAGTCCATGCACAATTCGGTCAGCGCCTGTTCAAACAGTGCCGTATCGGTCAGAGAAGTGCCGCCAAGCCCGATGCCGCTAGAGAGCAGACAGAGGGTATCGTTGGTTGAGGTGTCGCCATCAACGCTGATACAGTTAAAGGAGCGATTGGCTGCCCGTACCAACATCGGCTGCAACTGGTCACGATTGAGCGGGGCATCGGTGGCAACGAAGGCGAGCAGGGTGGCCATGTTGGGATGGATCATGCCCGAACCCTTGGCAATGCCGGTAATGGTGTAATCGCTCCCCAAGATGCTCACCGTAGCCGAAGCCCACTTGGCAAAGGTATCGGTGGTGCGAATGGCGTTGGCCGCCGCCTGCCAGCCATCGGCGGTGAGTGAGGCCGCAGCCTCACCCATCCCCGCAGCTATTCGATCCAGTGGAAACGGCGTGCCGATCACGCCAGTGGACGCGGAGAGTACCCATTCAGCATCCACACCCGCCGCCTCAGCCGCCGAATCAATTAGCCCCTGCGACCACACCCGCTCCATATCGCCGACACCGGCGTTGGCATTGCCGCTATTGGCAATAATAGCACGAATCTGCTCGCCATGGCGGGTAATCGTCGACTCTGCAGCATTGACGCAGGCGGCACGAAATCGGTTTTGGGTGAACACACCCGCGCTGTGGCACGGCACATCGGCGACAATCAGTGCCAAGTCCTGCCGTTTCCCCTTGAGATCCGGTGATTTAACACCACAAGAGGCAGTGCCAACCCGGAACCCCGGCACCGCCAGCGGTGCTTCAAGCTGTGGAGGGTTTACTGGCATGATCTTTTTACCACAAAGGCACCGAGAGGAAGCGCGAATTCAGGGCTGAATACTTGTCCACGAGACAAATGACGGCCTCCTACCAACAAAACAAGACAATCTCTTCCTCTGTTCCTCAGTGGCTCAGTGCCTCGGTGGTGAAACGCTTTCCTCACGAGCATGCTGCCCCCGAGACAGCGTCCATCAGCTCCGTTTACCGTGGCACTGTTTGTATTTTTTACCGGAGCCGCAGGGGCAGGGATCGTTGCGCCCCACCTTGGGGTGATCACGGCGCACCGTGGTCTGCACTGGCTCTTCGTCGGGCACCTCAGGATCGGCAAAGGCGTCCCCTCGGTTGTGGACGAAGCGCAGCATCTCTGGTTCTGATTCGGGCTCCTCGATATCTACCTGCACGCTGTGCAGCATTCCAATCGCCTCCTCACGGATGCGATCAATCAAACCAGAGAAGAGCTCGAAGGACTCGCGTTTGTACTCTTGAATCGGCTGCTTCTGGGCATAGCCACGCAACCCCACGCTCTGGCGCAGATGATCCATCGCCAACAGGTGCTCTTTCCAATGGTGGTCAAGCACCTGTAGTAGCAGGTGTTGCTCAAATCCGCGCATCTGCGCTTCGCCAACCACCGCCTCTTTGGCCGCCCGCGCCGCATTCAGATCCACCACCACCCGAGCAGTCATCTCCTCAGCATCATTCACCACTTCCTGCTCCACCCAAGTGGCCACCGGTACGGCCAGCGCAAAACGCTCCGCCAACACCGCCTCCAATCCGGCCAAATCCCACTCCTCAGCATGGGCGGTTGCGGGCATAAAGGTAGCAACAATACCCTCCGCCACCGCCTCCGTCATATCGTCCACCACATCGCGGATATCCTCGGCCTCCATCAACTCACGGCGTTGGCCATAGATGACATCGCGCTGTTGATTCATCACATCATCGTATTCCAGCAGTTGCTTACGAATATCGAAGTTGCGTCCCTCGACCTTCTTTTGTGAGTTCTCAATCGCCTTGGTTACCCAAGGATGCTCAATCACCTCACCCTTCTTGAAGCCGAGTTTGGCCAACATTCCCTGCATCTTTTCGCCACCAAAGATGCGCATCAGATCATCAGCCATCGAAAGGAAAAAACGGGTCTGCCCTGGATCTCCCTGACGACCAGCACGGCCACGGAGCTGGTTATCGATGCGCCGCGATTCATGGCGCTCGCTGGCGATAATATAGAGCCCACCCAGCGTTTTGACCTCTTCATGCTCCGCCGCGCACTCTACGGTGATCGTCTCGGCTTTGGCTGCCCGTTCCTGCTCAGAGAGCTTGGCCGGAAGCTGCGCAATGAGCATGCCGGCATTACCACCGAGCACAATGTCGGTGCCACGACCGGCCATATTGGTAGCGATCGTCACCACCCCTTTGCGGCCAGCCTGCGCCACAATCTCCGCTTCGTGCTCGTGGTTCTTGGCGTTGAGCACCTCGTGAGGAACCTTCTTCTTGGCCAGCATATCCGCCAGCATCTCGGATTTCTCAATCGAGGTAGTGCCAACCAGCACCGGCTGACCACGGCTGTGGGCATCAACGATCTCAGCGATAATCGCCTCGAACTTGTCCGCTTGATCAATAAAGACCAGATCCACTTCATCCTTGCGTGCCATCGGCGCGTTGGTGGGGACAATCACCACCTCCAGCTTATAGATCTTCTGAAACTCCTCCGCCTCGGTATCGGCGGTACCGGTCATGCCAGAGAGTACATCGTACATGCGGAAGAAGTTCTGGAAAGTCACCGAGGCCAGCGTCTGGTTCTCCGGCTGCACCTCCACCCCCTCCTTGGCCTCCAACGCCTGATGTTGGCCATCGGAGTAGCGCCGTCCCGGCATCATGCGGCCGGTAAATTCATCAATGATCACCAACTCCCCATCGCGGATAATATAATCCACCTCGCGGGTAAACAGGGTGTTGGCGCGCAATGATTGGGTGACGGCGTGCATCACATTCACATTCTCTGGATCATAGAGGATAGAATCTGGCTCCAGCAGCCCCGCCTCCGTGCAAAGCTCCTCGATGCGCACCATCCCCTCCTCCGTAAAGGAGACTGCGCGATCCTTCTCATCCTTATCGAAATCAGATGGTTGCAGCTGCTTGATCAGCGCATCGGCCTTGCCATAAAGGTCGGTGGCATCATCGGAAGGACCAGAGATAATCAGCGGCGTGCGCGCCTCATCAATAAGGATCGAGTCCACCTCATCGACAATGGCAAAGTTGTAGCCGCGTTGGGAGCGTTCCTCGGTACGAAAGGACATATTATCACGCAAATAATCAAAGCCAAACTCATTGTTGGTGCCATAGGTGATATCGGAGGCGTAGGCCTGCTGGCGCTCCTCTTGGCTGATGCCATGCACAATCACACCAACACTTAAGCCTAGGAAGTTGTGCAGCCGCCCCATCCACTCGGCATCGCGTCGGGCCAGGTAATCGTTGACGGTCACCACATGCACCCCCTTGCCGGTCAGCGCATTGAGGTAGGAGGGGAGGGTGGCGACGAGGGTCTTTCCCTCACCGGTTTTCATCTCGGCAATTCGACCCTGATGAAGGATGATGCCACCGATCAGCTGCGAATCGAAATGGCGCATGCCAAGTACGCGTCGCGCCGCCTCACGGGCGGTGGCAAACGCCTCTGGCAGCAACTCCTCAAGGGTAGCCCCTTGATCCAAGCGCTGCTTAAAGGCTGCGGTTTTCCCCTGAAGCTCGGCATCGGAGAGCGCCGAGAACTCTGGATCCAGCGCATTAATCTGCGCCACCAACGGAGTCATGGTCTTGAGAATACGGTCATTGCGGCTGCCGAACAGTCGTGTTAAAATATTGAACATGGAGAGTTAATTGCCTCTAAGTTGATCAGCTATTTAAGCTGGATAATCCCCATTCGACAGCGCGAACTAGCTACGAGCATCCATACCGAAGGGCGCGGCACAATAGCACGAGGGAGTGCCACGAGAAAGAGATACCCTCTTAACCCCCACGGCGAATTTATTCTAATTTACTTCCGCAACCTCTGGCCAGTATTTTTTTGTCATGCGAAGATCATCACAGACCATTCTTGATTGGTAAGATATCTGTCTAATTTTTTGAGAGATATTCTTAACGCCTCTGGATTTAAGGAGTTAAGTTTCACGACGTTCACAACAAATGGTGAGATCAACAAAGTCTTTCCGGATTGTAACTACTCAGCACCCTACCAGAAAATGGCTGTAACTGCTCAGATTGCTTCTGGTTTTTCTGATAGCAAGGCGAAAAAGCAGAGTTTACTACTGTCAATGCGCATTTTTCAACGCCGCTATCGGGAAAACCGGGAGTGAGCTGAGTAGTTACTCCGGATTAATCATGCGATTTGCTACAAAACGGGCAACAGCAACATTCATTCAGCCTTTCAAATATGGCTGTTATGTCACGGGTGATAAGAACTGGTGAAACTTCAGCATATTTGCTCCAGCGCGTATAGTAACAATGCCGCCCAGGCATCATTGATCTTCTTGTCGTTGTGAGGCCCTTTGCTTGCAACGGTTAGAAATAGTATACTGTCCCCGATGTACAACAATAAAAACAATCTATAAGTTGACAGATGGCAACTTATAGACAATGTTTAGATTGTTTTGTAATGATGGAGGTGTGCAATGGCTAAGCAAAATAAAGCAATGGCTCGTAAACAATTGGATCAAAAGCTGCAAAAATTTCGTAACATCGTGCAAATTCAGCCGCCGATGCGAGGCTGGATTCGGGCTATTCGTGATGCGATTGGGATGACAGGTGAACAATTGGCGCGGCGCATTGGCGTAAAAAAACAGCGGATTGTTGCTTTGGAGCAAGGAGAGGTAGCTGGAACTGTCACGATCAATTCCATGAAAAAAGCTGCTGAAGCGATGGATTGTGTGTTTGTGTATGCACTGGTGCCTCGTAATAGTTTAGAAGCCACGGTAGAGCGGCAAGCACGAAAATATGCGGAGAAGATACATCAAGGCATTCAACATTCGATGTTGCTTGAGCAACAAGGGCTTACGGCAGATGAAAGTGGCCATGGTATTCAAGCTAATACAGATAAATTTGTACGCGAAACTGCAAAAGATATGTGGGAGTTTCATTGATGCCATTTGAGTACCCACAAGATACAACACCCCTTGATCATGATGAAAGCGAAGGCTTGCGGCTTACACATATCACCACACGCGAAGAATTAAACCTTTTTGAAGCCAGGAACATTCAAACAGGCATGATGTGGGCTTGGCGTTCACGCAACAAAGATATGCTGAGTGAGCGGTTTATCTGTCAACTGCACCAAAAGATGTTTGGTGATGTGTGGCGTTGGGCAGGTAAATTCCGCCAGTCGAATAAAAATATTGGTGTATCACGCGAAATGATTGGCATTGAACTACATCATTTGTGTGAAGATGTAATATATTGGATAGAGCATCACACCTATGATACGAATGAAACTGCCGCTCGCTTTCATCACCGTCTGGTTGCTATCCACCTCTTCCCCAATGGCAATGGGCGACATGCTCGAATGATTGCAGACTTGCTTTTGGAAAAGAAATTGGGTGCTATACGCTTTACTTGGGGCGGATCGGAGCTGTCAGAAGTGAACCAATGCAGACAAAACTATATTCAGGCTTTGCAGAAAGCAGATCATGGTGATATTGCGCCGCTGATGAAGTTTGTACGCTCATAGTCCATGAACGAATCCCAACCCAAACACGATTTGTAACTACTCAGATCTCTTCCGGTTTTGCTGATGGCAAGGCGAAAAAAGCGGAGTTTACTACTGTAAATGAGCATTTTTCAACGCCGCTATCAGGAAAACCGGGAGTGAGCTGAGTAGTTACGAAAATACAATTCAAACAAACGACTCGAAGGCCGTCAGTTATTGCGTTAAAGGATAGCGTTCCGTTTACCAAAGCCATGCACCATTGCACTTCGTCATTCCGGACTCAATCCGAAACCCAGTCTACCCAAACTCGCTTCATCTTTCTGGGATTGATATGAAGCTAGCCCTTCCACCCAAAACCACTGGATGCCGTGGCAAGCACGGCATGACGAGAACCGTTATTTTTAGAATTCCGAGGATTACAACTCTTACCATACATACCATGTCTAAAGGATAACGACAAGCTCTCGCGCTGGCAAGTAAATAGTATACTGTCCCCGGTTTCCCGCTGTCCCCGGTTTCCCGATGTTACCCGTGCTGCCGTCTGCGTGTGGCCATAAAGGCTTGAAATAGTTCGGGGCTGCTGGCCTTGAGGGCACGGCGGCGGTTGGGGTCGGGGGC
>JAUZRF010000113.1 GCA_030950645.1 Mariprofundales bacterium | reverse complement strand
ACCTGAATTTGCTGAGCAGATGATGGCGATTGCGCAGGAACGGTATCAGACGCTAGTATAGGTTCATCTGTTATGAGGGAAAACTGCTCAGCACCCTATCCAAAAATGGCTGTAACTGCTCAGATTACTTCCGGTTTTCCTGAGAGCAAGGCGAAAAAGCGGAGTTTACTACTGTAAATGAGCATTTTTCAACGCCGCTATCAGGAAAACCGGGAGTAATCTGAGTAGTTACGATGATTAGGTGATGACGGTGGGAGCACTGCGACCCGTGATGTTGGCTAGGTCGGAGATCGATTCTGCCGAGTGAATGAGTCCGGCCAGTGCGGCTTGGGTATCTTGGCCCTGCCGCGCAACATCGGATTCAAATGACTCAAAATAGATACGGATGGTGGCGCCGACGGTGCCGGTTCCAGAGAGTCGGAAGATGATGCGTGAGCCATCGGTAAAGAGGATGCGCAGCCCTTGATGCTCGCTTAACGAGTCATCGATTGGGTCGCGGTAGGCGAAGTCATCGCATGTTGCCACTTCGCGTCCGGCTAGAGTGCCGTCTTGCAGGGCGGGAAAGGCGGCCTGTACTCTGTGCATCACCGCCTGCGCTGCGGTGGTTTCCACCCCTTCATAATCATGGCGTGAGTAGTAGTTACGGCCATATTTAACCCAGTGTTGCTGCATGATTTCGGTTACCGACAGCTTGCGTACCGCCAGGATGTTGAGCCAAAACAGCACCGCCCAAAGGCCATCCTTTTCACGCACATGGCTTGATCCAGTGCCAAAGCTCTCCTCCCCGCACAGGGTGACGCGGTGGGCATCCATCAGGTTGCCAAAGAACTTCCAGCCGGTCGGGGTTTCAAAGCACTCCAGCCCCATCGCCTTCGCTACTTGATCGACTGCGCCGCTAGTTGGCATTGAACGCGCGACCCCATCCAGGCCGTTGGCATAGCCAGGTGCGCAATCGGCGTTGGCGGTGAGCACGGCCAGTGAGTCGCTCGGGGTAACAAAGAAGTGGTCGCCAAGCACCATGTTGCGATCACCATCGCCATCGGAGGCGGCACCGAAGGCCGGCGCATCCTCACCAAACATCCGCGCCACTAACTCTTTGGCATAGGTGAGGTTGGGGTCGGGATGGCCACCACCGAAATCCTCTTTTGGCTCCGCATTGAGAATAGCCTCGGCGGGTGCGCCCAAGCGGTGATGGAGGATCTCCATCGCATAGGGTCCGGTGACCGCATGCATGGCATCGAACAGGATAGAAAAATCACCCGCTAGCAGATGGCGAATGGCATCAAAATCAAACAGCGACTCCATCAGCTTGGTGTACTCTTCGGTCGGGTCAATGACCTCCACGGCCATCTCGCCAAGATAGTAGCTGCCAATATTATCTATCGGAATATCTGCGGCCTCTAGCATGCGGTAGCGCGTGATCTCGATGCTGCGGGAGAAAATCGCCTCGGTAACACTCTCAGGGGCTGGGCCGCCATTGCCGGTGTTGTATTTGATGCCAAAATCCTCATTGGGGCCGCCGGGGTTGTGGCTGGCGGAGAGGATCAGTCCGCCGTAGGCACCATGTTTGCGAATGATACACGAGGCCGCTGGGGTGGAGAGGATGCCACCTGCGCCAACCAACACGCGGCCAAAGCCATTGGCTGCCGCCATGCGTAGGATAATTTGGATCGCCTCCCGATTGTAATAGCGGCCATCTCCACCCACGACAAGGGTGGAACCGGCAAAGTTACCAATCACATCGAAGGTGGCTTGGACAAAGTTATGGAGGTAGTTTGGCTGTTGGAAATGGCTTACTTTCTTGCGAAGGCCAGAGGTTCCGGGGCGCTGGTCATCATACGCTTCGGTATGGTAGGTGTTTGGCATCATGACTCCTTGAATGTTTGAAATGGGGGTAACTATTCAGCACCCTACCAGAAAATGGCTGCTACTATACAACGGGTATTTTTCAAAACGAGTGTTTTCAACGCGGCTATCGGGAAAATAAGATGTGAGCTGAGTAGTTACGAATGAGGGAATAAATACTGGGGCAATGATAGCGGCTGTCATAGAGGGCTGATAGGGTTGCCGCTGACAGAACACCATGCTTTGATCTAGGAGATCGTGGCGTTCTGATCCCAATTTAATATGGAGAGGAAAACAATGGGTGCACGGATCGCGGAACGCAATATCAGTAAAATGACCCAAAATACGGTGGCATTGGTGCTGGCTGGAGGAAAGGGGAGCCGACTCAAAGAGTTAACCGATTGGCGTGCTAAGCCAGGGGTTCCTTTCGGCGGAAAATTCCGCATTATCGATTTCCCTCTTTCCAACTGCATCAATTCCGGTATTCGCAAAATCTCGGTGCTTACCCAGTACAAATCGCATTCGTTGCAGCGCCACCTCCAGCGCGGCTGGAGCTTTCTCTCCGGCCAGTTTGGCGAGTTTCTTGAGGTATTGCCAGCGCAGCAGCGTCAAGGGGAGGGGTGGTATGCGGGCACCGCTGATGCAGTGTATCAGAACTTGGATATTATTCGTTATTATCAGCCCGATTATGTGTTGATTCTAGCGGGCGATCACATCTACAAGATGGATTATGGCAAAATGATTGCCGCCCATGTCGCCACCGGTGCCGATGTGACGGTGGGGTGTCTAGCAGTCCCGTTGGAGGAGGCCAAGGCGTTTGGTGTCATGGCGGTGGATGATGGCGGTCGCATTGTTGAGTTCGCTGAAAAACCGGAGAATCCCAAGTCGATGCCGGGTGATGACACGCAAGCGTTGGCCTCAATGGGGATCTATGTTTTTTCAACCAAATATCTACGCGATAGTCTAGTAGCTGATGCGGCAGATAAGGACTCCATCCACGATTTCGGCCACAACATTATTCCTGGTGCCATTGCCAATGACAAGATCTTCTCTTTTCGCTTCATGAATGCAAACACTGGCGCCACCGGCTACTGGCGCGATGTCGGTACGATTGATGCCTATTGGGATGCCAATATGGATCTGGTGCATGTCACTCCTGAGCTCAATATGTACGATACCGAGTGGCCGATCTGGACCCATCAGGAGCAGTTGCCACCAGCCAAGTTCACCTTTGATGACGATGCGCGTCGTGGGATGGCCGCCGATGCGCTTATCTCTGGTGGTTGCCTGATTACCGGTGCTACCGTGCGGCGTTCGGTGCTGTTCTCCAATGTACGGGTTCACTCTTTTTCCGAGGTGGAGGATTGTGTGGTGCTCCCCGATGTAGAGATTCGACGCAACTGTCGCCTTAAACGCTGTGTTATTGATAAGGGTTCCGTGATTCCTGAGGGCACTGTCATTGGTGAAAACCGCGAGGATGATGCGCGCCGGTTCCGCGTCTCTGAGTGCGGTATTGTGTTGGTTACGCCTGAAATGCTTGGCCAGGATTTGCACCAGGTCTAACTTTCAAGGTAACTGCTCAGCTCACGCTCGGTTTTCCCGATAGCGGCGTTGAAAAATGCGTCAGAGTGGGGAGGTCAATCGCCGCCCATGAGTTGTGCAAGAGGCTCAGTAGTAAACTGAAGCTATTTTCCCCTTCCGATATTTTTTTTCGTTACTAAAGAGGAGTTTATGAGTTCTAATCCGCTGTCGATTATTTTTTGTTGGCACATGCATCAACCGTTCTATCGCATGGCTGATGATGGTCGCTACCATCTGCCTTGGGTCTATCTCCATGCGATGAAGGAGTACACCGATATGGCCGAGGTGCTGGCGGCCAATCCGGCAGCGAAGGCGGTGGTGAATTTTGTCCCCTCACTCAGCGCACAGATCAAGGATTATGCCGAGCATCTCCATCTGTGGCAGCACGAAAAGCATACCCTGCCGGATCCCTTGCTGGATCTGTTGGCACGCGATGATGGCCGCTTCTCCATTGAGGAGCGCAATTACCTGCTTGAGGCCTGTTTTCGGCTGCAACATGAGCGCAATCTCTACCGGTATTCCGGTTTTGCGAAACTGAAGGCGCTGAGTGATTTCGCGATTGCTGAGCAGGATGTGAGCTATCTAGCGGATGGTTTTTTCACCGATTTGGTTACCTGGTACCATTTGGGCTGGCTGGCGGAAACGGTGCGCGATAGCCATCCGGTGGCGAAGGCGCTGTTTGCCAAGGGTGGGGGCTTTGTGTGGGAGGATCGCCGCCAACTGATCGGTTTAATTGCTGAGCTTTTGGCCGAGGTGAGTGGCCGTTATGCCAAGTTGGCGGCTACGGGGCAGATTGAACTCTCCACTACCCCTTATGCCCACCCGATTATGCCGCTGATGCTCGATTTTCATACTGCCCGTGAGACGGTTCCCGATGCTATGATTCCACCGCAACCCTATCCGGGAGGGCGTGCGCGCGCGGTTGATCATATTCAACGCGCCCAAGCCGCGCACCAGGCGGAGTTTGGTCGTGCTGCCTACGGCTGTTGGCCGGCGGAGGGCGCGGTTTCTACGGACTCTTTGGCACTATTGGGTGAGGCAGGAATGCACTGGTGTGCTACTGGTGAGGCGGTGCTGCACCACTCACTGGGGGTCAATGTGCGTGAGCGCCAGCCCGATGCGCTTTACCATCCGTGGCAGGTGGGCAGTGGCAAGCAGGCGATCACCTGCTTTTTTCGTGATGATCAGCTCTCTGACCGAATCGGTTTTGAGTACTCCAAGTGGGGTACGGGGGATGCCGTGGCGAATTTCATTCATGAGCTGACCCAGATTCGCCACCGTGCGCAGGGTGTCAATGCACCAGTGGTGGTGGTGGCGATGGATGGTGAGAATGCTTGGGAGCATTACGACCACAATGGAATTCCATTCCTCACCCAGCTTTATCAGGCGGTGGTTGATGAGCCTGGTGTGGAATTGACTACCTTTGAAGCCTACACCAAGGCCAACCCTAAGTCGCCACAACTTGAGCATTTGGTTTCTGGCTCTTGGGTTTATGGCAATCTCTCGACATGGATTGGTGATCCGGCCAAAACCCGTGGTTGGGAGCTGATCATCGCGGCGAAAAAAGCGGTGGATGTTGCCTGGCAGGGACTTACTTCCGATCAGCAGCAACAAGTTTCCGAGCAGCTCTCCATCTGTGAAGGGTCGGATTGGTGCTGGTGGTTTGGCGATTACAATCCCTCCGATGCAGTGCGGGATTTTGATCATCTCTACCGCAGCCATCTGGCCAAGCTCTACGCCATGATTGGTCAGGAGGCGCCGGAATCGTTGGGGTTATCGCTCGCCAATGGTAGTGGTGGTGCAGCCGAAGGTGGCGGCACCATGCGTCGCGGAGGCGCATAACAATGGACCAACGCCGTAGCGGATTGCTGCTGCATATCACCTCGCTGCCTGGCCCGTTGCCCAACGGAGTGCTGGGCGAAGAGGCGATTGCGCTGATGGATGGCATGGCGGCCAGTGGCACCAAGGTGTGGCAGTTTCTCCCCATCGGTCCCACCCATGGCCACGGCTCGCCTTATGAATCGCTCTCTACCTTTGCTGGCAATCCGGATTTGATTGATCTGCGTAGTTATGTGGCGGCGGGCTGGCTTACGGAGCGCGTGTTGGCTGCGGTCATCGCAGGAACATGCTCCCTGAAAGCCGCAAGAGAATCGATGGTGGCGGCGTTTGGAACGGCGTTGGGTGCTGCCTTGGAGGAGGGACAGGGGGATGGCAAGCTAGCTGTGGAGTGGCAGGCGTTTGTCGCCGATACTGCCTTTTGGCTAGAAGATTATGCGCTTTTTTTCGCTATTCGTCAGACCCACGATGGCTTGCCGTGGTGGCAATGGGAAAAAATGCTGCGAGATCATGATGGTGCAGCACTAGCAGTATTTTCCGATAGCAATGGTGCATTGTTGATGCAGGCCAAGATGGAGCAGTTTCTGTTTGCACGCCAGTGGCAACAGTTGAAGGAGGCAGCCTGCGCGCGCGGCATTGTTTTGCTGGGTGATTTGCCAATCTATGTCTCCCACGATTCGGCCGATGTCTGGGCGCACCGGCCGCTTTTTACCGTCAATGCGGCGGGGATGTGCGATGAGGTGGCAGGCGTTCCACCCGATTATTTCAGCGAGACGGGTCAGCGTTGGGGAAATCCGCTGTATCACTGGAACCGGATGGCCGAGGATGACTTTTCTTGGTGGGTAGAGCGGGTGCGTTGCCAACACGCGCGGGTGGATTGGCTCCGTATCGACCATTTTCGTGGTCTGGAGTCCTATTGGGCAATTCCGGGTGATCGTCAGGACGGGCGCATTGGTGAATGGCGTCCCGCACCTGGGGCTGCATTGCTTGATGCGCTGCAGCGCCATTTGGGCGAGTTGCCGCTGGTGGCCGAAGATTTGGGGATGATCACCGAGCAGGTGCATGCACTGCGCAAGGAGTTTGCGCTACCAGGAATGAAAATTCTGCAATTTGCTTTTGGTGGCGATGCCGCCAACCCTTATCTGCCACATAACCATAGCCGTGACATGGTGGCCTATACCGGCACCCACGATAACGATACCACCGTTGGCTGGTGGCAAGGGCTTGATGCCAACACGCGCGACCATGTGGCAGACTATCTTGGAATAGAGCGTGGGGACGGTAATGCTGCAACACAGGCGGCTACGGCGCTAATGCGCCAAACCTTGGCCTCGGTGGCCAATATTGCGGTGCTGCCGGTGCAGGATCTGTTGCTGTTGGATGGCGCTTCACGCCTGAATACTCCTGGGACGGTGGATGGGAATTGGAGCTGGCGTTTAAGTGTGGATCAGTTTGAAGATATGCCTTGGTTGCAGCTTAAGGAGTGGAATCGCCTCTACGGCCGAGATTGATGAAAAACTAGAAGCGACCTGAGCAGTTACAACCACTTTCTGGCAGGGTACTGCGTGGCTACTGTTGGCTTGGGTTGGTGGTTTCGTATCCATGCCAATAGCTGGTCACTGAACGCTTTGTCATCCCAATCTCTGGCGCCGACGATCCGTTGCTGAATATCGCCATTGGCATCAATCAAGATGGTGGTCGGCAGGGCGCGTATTCCTAGACGCGTCGCCTGCCGAGGGTCGGCGATCCATGCGGGTAAACTGAGATGGTGTTGGTGCAGGAATTGGCGGGCATCCATCGTGGAATCATCCAATGAAATCGCCACCAGATGCACCTTGGGGTGCGCCCGTTTCCAGCGATCTATCTGCGGCAACTCTTGACGACATGGTGGGCACCACGATGCCCAAAAATGGAGAATCAGCGGTTGGCCGCGATACTCGGCCAGCGATGCGCGATTGCCATTCTGTTGCCAGCTAAACTCTACTGCGTGGGCGGGAATGGTGGCCAGCAATATGGCGATAAGAAGAAAAGATCGAATCATGGGATACTCCGATGTTGGAAAGATGGATGGGTAGTCGCCCATTGGGTCGGAACCTTGCAACTCGCCTTGCAGATTGGTAGCCGCTCAGGTGCGGTTGCCTTATCGCTCGGCAAGAATTGTGGCCCGTTTTGGGGCGGGATAGCCCTCAATGGTGCGGGTCGGATCGTTGGGGTCGAGGAAATCCTTGAGGGACTCAAAATGCATCCACTCGGTAGCGCGCTGCTCATCGGTGGTGGTTGCTGTGCAGTCCACCATGCGAATCCGCTTGGCACCGCATCGCTCCAACCAGCGCAATAGCATCGCGGACGAGGGGATGAACCAGACATTGCGCATCTTGGCGTAGCGCCCCTGCGGAATCAGGCAGGTTTGCGCATCGCCCTCGATGACGAGGGTCTCCAGTACCAATTCCCCACCGGGTCGTAGAAGTGAGAGTAGCTGTTGCAGGTGCGCAATTGGTGACTTGCGGTGGTAGAGCAGCCCCATCGAAAACACGGTATCAAAGCAGGCCATGACGGGCGGGAGGTCATCAATCCCTAACGGCCACATCTGCACCTGCGGCTCCTGGATATAGTGTTGGATGGATTGAAACTGCATCGCATAGAGTGCGGAGGGATCAATGCCGAGCACCAGCTTGGCACCGGCACCGCGCATGCGCCAACAGTGGTAACCTGAGCCGCAACCGATATCGAGCACCGTGCGATCGGTCAGTGGGGCGATATGTGGGGATATGCGATCCCACTTGAGATCAGAACGCCACTCGGTGTCGATCGTAACTTCAGCGAGTTGAAAGGGTCCCTTGCGCCACGGGATGAGCTGGCGCAATGCTTCGATCAGGGCGGTGTGTTGGTCTGCGTTGACAGGTTTGGTCTCGATCTGGATGGTAGGCTGGTCGATATGCACTGCGATCACGGGGAGCGCAGGCAGCAAGTCCAACGCCTGTTGCCAACGCGGCAAGTTGCCGTGGGCGGTAACCTTGCCCCATGCCCGCGCGAAGGCGGTCTCCAATTCGCAAGCGTGCGGCAGCAGTGGCGATGCGGCGATAGATTGGTGGGGAAATGGCTTGTAACTTTCTGATTTCAAAGTTGGAGGCTTAAGTCAGCCATGCAGGGATGATGACCTCGGTAAAAACCGGATTTGTTGCGAGCATGTTGCTCTTGAGGCAAATAGGCGCGATCAACTTCAGGCAGGTGAACTGCCGCATGTTGAATTGCATTGAGGTTCATATTGGATACGCTGTTATGTTTACCTTTATTTGAGGGGAGTCATCCCACGATCAGCAAGAGCTCCCGAATCCACACATGACCACTCTCTTCTGTAGCGGAAGATGGGTCAAGGAGGAGTGCGGAGCGAAGCAAGCTCCTTGAGGCATCTGGAGCGGAAGTAGTCTTGCTTGGGCATGTGTGGATTCGGGGGCGGGTAATCAGCCGCTCTAATCGGCCTGCCGCATCGTGGTACGAAACCCCTCAAATAAGCCGGAATGTAACATGCGTTGCGCGTTCCGGCATACCAATATTGCTCATGGCGCATCCACATTCAGCGTCTGATTTAAGCGTTCTTTGAACCAATTTAGGCTTGGCATATCAATCCGGTGAACATCGATTGTGCCATCACTCACCATCTCAGCCAATCCCCAGCTTCCAATATGCCCACTCAGAGCCTTTTCAAGCTGTTGTTTCAAAGCATTTGGACTGCTATCATTACCTGAGGTACTTTCAAGGGCATCGCAGTGGCTATATGGATTGGGTTTTACAGCACATAGTAACCACGCCTCGGATTTAGGCTTTGCAATCATGGGGATCCCCTTCAAATACCCCTGTAATTCAAAGCCACGAACCATGGAATCTCTTTTCTTTTCATACAGTCCTCTACATGTTAAAGCTGTACCATCCGCATCACGGAATAGAACTGAAATAACCTCATCACTCACTTCAGCCGCCAACTCTTGAGCTTTGACTGCCAGAGCCTGAGCATTTCGCTCAAAAAAACATGTTTCTTTTTGATATTTTTTACCCGGAAGACGCGGGCTTTTTCGTTGCACCAATTTCTTCCCGAAATCAGTAAGGGCCTGTTCGCTGATAAATCGAACACAACCTGTCTCCAGACATGAAAACGCAAGATGGCGCTCCACCAATTGATCCACAAACAGAGCCATAGGGCCTGGCTTAAAACCGTTCTGATGATCGCAACGGCCCATATCTGATGGCCCCTCACCGCTCAACAATAGAATCACTGGGCAGCACTCTTCACTGTTTCATCGGCCAGATCTTCCACCAATTTGCTCAGCTCTGTGTCCACAAACACCTCGCCCGGCCCCATAACCTTGAGCTTTTCGGCCATCGACGGTATCTCAAAAAAAGCTCTGGCACGGGTGAATCCTTGCCTGTTTTTGTAGATCAATTGAACGCCGCAGCAAGCTATAGCATCATCCAGATAGTTAAGAATCATCGGGCTATGCGTTGTCACCAGTATTTGTTGAGGCGTATCGGTAAGTTGGTCCACCAACTGCTCGATTAACTCTGGATTGATCCCATCCTCAATCTCATCAAATAGCAGAAAGGAGTGCTCGCCCAGCGTCTGAGCCACAATTGCCATGATACGCAACATGCCATCATTTATATGTCTGGCCTCTGTCTCTATACGCTGGTCACCAAATTGTTCATTCACTGAGAGCTTCTTCCAACCGGATTTCAGGGAACGGGTTTGGTAATGGCTAAAGTGCGGGTAATACCGTTGCAGGTATTGCTCCAGTTTTTCTCTTTTTTCATTGGGCAACTCATGAAGAAATGCCGACAGCTTTTCTCCTCCAAGCCCTAAATCCATTTCGCTTGCGCGAGCTCTTTGACGCAGCAAGTGCGGAGAGAGAAGATCCATAGATTTCATCGATGAGAGCTCCTTCTTGAAGTTAAGGAGTGCTTTAGGAAGTTCTTTTTCTTTCAACGCAGAGAGAATAGAACCCTGATATGAAAATATAATGGGGCTGCTTGCATCTCCATTGATCGTGAAATGGCCACCTGAAACCTTGAGAAGGGCGCTCCCATCCAGACTTATCGACTCAGATGTACAAGACAACTTCTGACGATTGAACTCTCCGACCCATTTCAATTGGCCTGAATGCTCCCCAGTGGTTATGACTTCAAAACTGATATTATTTTTTTTGCTGAGCTTACTGTTCAAGTCACCCTTATCCCAATGTCTCTCAGCCAGCCATCCATCTATCTGACCATCTGCCAGCTGGGTCAAAAAATCGAGCGCCTGCAAAATAGTAGATTTACCTGCACCATTCAGGCCGACAATACAATTGAACTTGGCAAGCTTCATTCTAAAGCCAACCAGAGATTTAAAGTTATCAATATACACTTCATTTATCATGGTGAGTCCTCATCTCAATGTTAATGTCTCCCTGCGACCAAGAAGTCTCGGCCATCTTTCGCCCCGGCTGTATGGATACAATACGGCCATATCAGTAACCTTCTTGAATTCTAGGATTAGAATATCTCAATTGTTACAATAAAATCAATTTTCTATTAATGATGAAATAGATTAACTATCTTGAATAGTATGCCAGAACAAGTTGAAAACCCTACACTCTGGAACTTAAAAAGAGGGGGATGAAAGGGTCATTTCAGCCGAATCCTTCCGGTGTGTTACATTCCGGTTTTCCTGATGGCAAGGCGAAAAAGCGGAGTTTACTACTGTAAATGAGCATTTTTCAACGCCGCTATCAGCAAAACCGGGAGTGAGCTGAGTAGTTACATTCCATTAGCGGTAAGCGAGAAATGAGGCGAAGTTGAAGCATTGGAACCAGGTCAGGGTGCGGGCAAAACCAGCTAGGTTTAATCGGTGGTGGTGCTGCTCCAGCGAATCGGGCACCAGCACATCCTCTAGCGCTTGGCGTTTGCGGCTGATCTCCAGCTCGCTATAGCCTTGATGTCGTTTGAATGCCTCATGGAGCAGCATCTGGTTTTGCGCCACGATGCTATCTTCAAAGGTTACTTTCTCGCTCACTAGCAAGACACCCCCGGGGTTGAGTCCGCAGCGAATCGCGCGCAGTAGTGGCAATCGTTGTTGATGGGGGATGAACTGAAGGGTGAAGTTGAGTATCACCAGCGAGGCGTTGTTGATTGCGACATCATTGATATCGGCACAGACCAAATGGATGGGGATGGTGTCGGGCTGATTGGTCAGGTGATTGCGACAATGGCTTAGCATGGCAGGTGAGTTATCCACTGCGATGATGCGGCAGTTGGTGTGCTGGGCCGCACCGGCGCGCATTGCCAACGAAGTGGCTCCCAGCGAGCAGCCAAGGTCATACATCTGGCTGTCGTCGCGGGCGAACTGCTCAGCCAAAACCGAGATCATCTCCAGCGTTAGTTCATAACCCGGTACCGAACGGCGAATCATGTCGGGGAAAACCGAGGCGACATTATCATCAAAACTGAACGGTTGATCTCCCTGCCGCTGTCGAAACAGGGTGTCGGTAGACATCATCGTTGCGCTAGCCGAGTGCGGCCACTGCTAGCTCTGCTGCCTGATCCAGATTTTGCGCCCAACGCACATCAATCCCGGCCTCGCGGATGATCTTCTGCCCCTCCGCTTCGTGGGTGCCGACCAATCGCATCACCACCGGTACGCGGTGCGCTACTTCGTTCAACGCGGCAATCAGGCCATTGGCGATGATATCGCAGCGCACAATGCCACCGAAGATGTTGACCAACACCGCGCGGACATGCTCATCAGCCAGTAGTAGTTTAAATCCTTCAGTGGCACTCTCTACCGTCACGCCACCGCCAACATCGAGGAAGTTGGCAGGCCGCGCCCCTTTGAGCTGAATCACATCCATCGTTGCCATCGCCAGACCAGCACCATTGACCATGCAGCCGATCGAGCCATCGAGTGCGACATAGTTGAGGCCGAAGGATGCGGCCTCCATTTCGCGGGGGTTCTCCTCATCAAGGTCGCGCAACTTGGCCATCGCCTGCTGGCGGTAGAGGGCATTATCATCGATGGCCATCTTGGCATCGAGCGCCATCAAGCGACCATCGGTCAGTGTTACCACTGGGTTGAGTTCGATCAAGCTGGCATCGCGTTGCTGAAAAGCATTGAGCAGCGATTGTAGAATCGGTTGCATATCGGTGGTCACACCAAGAAAACGGGCGATCTCTGCCGCCTCATCTGCATCAATGTGGCCGAGTTGTTGGGGGGCGAAACTGCGCAGCTTGTCTGGTGTCTTTGCCGCCACCTGTTCGATCTCCATGCCACCAGCTGGACTGGCGACAAAGGCAGGCCTGCCCAGCTCGCGATCGATTAACAACGACAGATAATATTCGTGGGCGATCTCCAACCCCTGCTCGATGTAGAGCTTGTGCACGACCTTGCCTTCAGCGCCGGTCTGATGGGTAACCAATGGCTTATTGAGCATGGCCTCTGCCGCTGCCTGCACCTCCTGCTGGGAGCGGCAGACCCGAACGCCGCCAGCTTTACCGCGTCCACCCGCATGAATTTGTGCTTTGACCACCCAAGCGGTGCCAGGCAAGGTTTTCATTGCCGCAACCGCCTCGGCTACGCTCTGTGCCAATACACCTCGCGCCGTCGGCACACCAAACTCGGCCAGCACCGCCTTGGCCTGATACTCATGAATATTCATCGGTTTTCGCCTCCGTCGCTCATCTCTTTTTTGTGCGGCGCAACTGTATCCGCAATATATTCAGTTCGCCCTTGGTCTAAACCCGTTACTTGCGCAGATACTCTTCATATGTGCCATGATAATCCACGACCCCTTCGGGCGTAAGTTCGATCACTCGGGTCGCCAGTGAGGAGACAAATTCCCGATCATGACTGACAAAGATCAGGGTGCCGGGGTAGTTCTCCAGCGCGGTGTTGAGCGATTCGATGAACTCCATATCCATGTGGTTAGTTGGCTCATCCAGCAGTAGAACATTGGGGTTTTGGAACATGAATTTACCAAACAGCATCCGTCCCTGTTCGCCACCAGAGAGTTTTTTGACCGATTTTTTAATCTCATTTTGTGAGAACAGCATGCGCCCCAGATTGCCACGCACCTCCTGTTCGCCATCCTCTTTTTTCTTCCACTGTGCCATCCAGTCAAACAGGCTCATATCCTCGGCAAAGTCCGCTGAATGGTCCTGCGCGTAGTAACCAAGCTGGACATTCTCTGACCATTTGATGATGCCCGCATCTGCCTCAAGATCTCCAGCCAGGCAGCGCAGCAAGGTGGTTTTTCCGATACCGTTGGCTCCAATCACCGCCACCCGTTCGCCGACTGGCACCATTAAATCGAGTCCTTTGAACAGCGGTTGTTGATCGAACCCTTTGCTTACCTCTTTAAGTTCCAGCGCAATACGAAACAGCTTTTTATCCTGTGCGAAACGGATAAATGGATTGATCCGGCTTGAGGGCTTTATCTCATCCAATTTGATCTTCTCAATCTGTTTGGCGCGCGATGTTGCTTGGCTGGATTTGGATGCGTTGGCCGAAAAACGGCTAACAAAGGCTTGAAGCTCGGATATTTGCGCCTTTTTCTTGGCATTTTCCGACTGTAGTCGCTGCTGAACCTGCGAGGCTGCGGTCATATAGTCATCATAATTTCCTGGATAAATGCGCAGATCGCCGTAATCGAGATCAGCCATGTGGGTGCATACGCTGTTAAGAAAATGGCGATCATGAGAGATGATGATCATGGTGCTATTGCATTCGTTGATCACCCCCTCCAGCCAGCGAATGGCGTTGATATCCAGGTTGTTGGTGGGCTCATCGAGTAGAATGATCTCCGGACTGCCAAACAGCGCCTGTGCCAACAACACCCGCAGCTTCCAGCCTGGAGCAATGGCCCTCATCAAGCCCTCATGGCTGGCCAGGGGGATGCCCATGCTGAGGAGAAGCTCGCCCGCATTGGCCTCCGCACTGTAGCCATCGAGCCCGGCAAACTCCGCCTCCAATTCGCCGGCGCGCATACCATCGGCATCGCTGAATTCACTCTTGGCATAGATTTTATCGCGCTCCTCTTTGATCTGCCATAAGCGCTCATATCCCATCATCACGGTATCGAGCACGGTGTGCTCTTCGAATGCGAAGTGATCCTGATGCAGTTTTCCCAGCCGTTCATGCTGGTCGATACTAACATTGCCAGCGGTTGGGGTGAGATCTCCACTAAGGATCTTCATCAGGGTGGATTTGCCGCAGCCATTAGCACCAATCAGGCCATAGCGATTGCCGCCACCGAACTTGACGGAGATGTTTTCAAATAGGGGCTTGTCCCCGAATTGCATGGTAATGCCAGAGGTAGAGATCAATTTATTATTGTCCTGTTATCGTATGGGAAGTAGGTCTATTTTTTTGCGGGCGGCACTCTCTCATAATTGGCCGGAACGAGATAGCTTGGGAGTATTAAATCTGATGGATTTTTCTGGTGAGGCTTTACGATGACCACTCCATTTGCAACTTACGATGATGCATAGAGCAATCACGGAGATACAGGTTGATTAATGGTAACTACTCAGCCCACTCCCGGTTTTCCTGCTAGCGGCGTTGAAAAATGCGCATTTACAGTAGTGATGCCCTCGCAAAAAGTCGAGATGTTCCCGAA
>JAUZRF010000112.1 GCA_030950645.1 Mariprofundales bacterium | reverse complement strand
TCAGCTCACTTCCGGTTTTCCTGATAGCGGCGTTGAAAAATGCTCATTTACAGTAGTAAACTCCGCTTTTTCGCCTTGCCATCAGAAAAACCGGAAGCAATCTGAGCAGTTACGGGATGTTTTCAATGGGTGCTGAGTAGTTACCAGTACCCTACCAGAAAATGGCTGTAACTGCTCAGATTGCTTCCGGTTTTCCTGATAGCAAGGCGAAAAAGCGGAGTTTACTACTGTAAATGAGCATTTTTCAACGCCGCTATCAGGAAAACCGGAAGTGAGCTGAGTAGTTACAGCGCAACCAGCGCTAAAAAAGTGCAACACCTAATGTTCGCGCTAGGGTGCGACTTGAATGAGCTTGTGAGAAATCATGCTTGCCGTCGAGGTAAAAAGTCCATGGCGGATCTTTTGCGATGGGGAACTGCTTAGATTGCGTCTTATTTTTCTGATAGCAAGACGGAAAATCAGGTGTGAGCTGAGTGGTTACTGCGATGGAATTAATATTGAGGTGGAGACTTGACAATGAACGATATAGATACAAAAAAAGCCGTTGATATTCTAAATAATATCATGGAGATTGAATTGGCGGGTGTTGTGCGGTACACACACTACGCATTAATGGTGTATGGTTACAATAGGATACCAATAGTTGAATGGATGAAAAGCAATGCCAGCGAAGGTCTAACGCATGCGCATAAGGCTGGTGAGTTGGTGACACTCTTAGGCGGCCATCCATCACTAAAAATCGGATCTTTGCTTGAAACAGAACAGCATGATATTGGTGATATTATGCGGGAAAGTTTAGAACATGAAAAGAGAGCTCTTGCCGGTTATTATGGGTTGCTCAAGCTCTCTGAAGGCGGAAGTTCAGTGCTGCTCGAAGAGTATGCTAGAGATATGATTGTCTCTGAGGAGCTGCATCTTGATGAGGTAAACAAGATGTTGAGGAATCCTGGCGCCATTGAGGCCTTTAAGTCTTAGACTGCGACAATTTCATGGCGGCGGCGAGTTTCCCGCGCTTTCTCTTTATAATTTGGAGAAACACTACCCTAAATTTGAGGGTCACTATACAACTGGACGGAGACACTTCGGGTCTCTCGCCGTTAGGTGATGTCGCGCTTGCAGAGGCGTGCTGAAGTCGTGATAATACGGTCAATCGGTGACACGGAAGTCGGCTCTGCGGGAGCGCAACTTATCAGGGATAGCCGATTGGGATTTTGACAGAATCACGGCGTGTGGGGATGGTGCCTCGCTGCCATCCCTACACGCTTGAATAAATACCTGGAGATTTCCCCGATGACTCTTAAAACTCATCTTCCCCAACGGGGATTCGTTGCTTATCACCAACCCCAGTTTGTCCGATTCCTGCTGAACCAGCACATTTGCGGGTTCAAGTGAGGCTAAAGATGTTGCGTGGACAGGGGGGTAAATGTGCAGTGCTGTTGTCTGTCTTGCTCGCATGGCCATGCGCAGCAGCCATGGCCGGTGAAGTGGGCTCAAATATCAATCTTGGTGTTGGCTATCGGGTAGATAAGTTGGACTGGAGCATTGCTGGCAATGGCGTTAATATGCTATCTGAATTGACCTGGAAAAACATTACGAGCTATCAATTGCAGACCGATAGTCGATTTACGATGAAGCATATTGTTCTGCGTCTGCACGCCGATTACGGCTGGATTGTTAGTGGCAAAAACCAAGACTCCGATTACGATGGCAACAACCGTACCCAGGAATTCTCTCGCTCGAACAACAATGCTGGTGCTGGATATCTCTATGATTTTACGCCGGGGTTGGGATACTCTTTTTCAATTTCACCGAGCATATCAGTCATTCCGCAAGTAGGCATTTCCTATCATATTCAGCACCTTACGATAAGGAATGGTCTCCAAACTGTCTCTAACCCGGTGAATCATCCGAAGGTTAATACGCTAGGCGCATTTTCTGGTTTGAACAGTAGCTACCATTCCCGTTGGCAAGGAGGTTGGCTTGGAACGGAGATTCGGTGGCAACCGGGCAATAATCTTAAGCTGTTGGGTAGTGCTGCCTATCATTGGATAGATTATCGCGGGGAAGGAAATTGGAATCTTCGTAGTGATTTTGCTCATCCCTTGAGCTTTTTGCAAACCGCCAGAGGCAGTGGCATCACGCTATCGCTGCGTGCAGATTATGCTCTAAACCAAGCGTGGAGTGTGGGTTTTGACTCTGACTACCAATATTTTTCTACTAGGGCAGGTACGGACACTGTATTCAACCCTAACGGCAGCGTGAATAGTGTAACACGATTCAACGGGGCAAATTGGCAGTCATGGGCGATGCAAATGCATGGTGCATTGAAGTTTTAGTAGCTTGCAGACTCAGAAGTAAGCGTCAAGAATTCACCACGAAAGGCTCCTCCATTACGGCACATTAAATCCAGGCTTGATGGAGACTGCGCTGGTGGTGCTGCGGTTTTGCTGAATAACGGTTTGGGTTACCGTTTGAATCGCCTGCTGCGCCGCACTGTTCGTTATTTGTTGTGTTACGGATGTTGTCTGTATTTGTGGTATCGGTGGTGCGACAGCTTGTGGTAGCGCCGCTGGTGTGACTATATTCGCTGGCTCTGCAGATGGCGTGGCAACGGCGGTTGCTGCCTGAGCTGGAGTGGAAGCGGGCTGTATTGCTCCTGAGGATTGTGAACTGCTAGTGCTGGCTGTCGATTGTTTTGTTGACTTGGCAGGTTGCGAGGTTTCTTTTCCAGAAGGTTTTTGCTCGCTTGGTGCTGCGTTTTCTTTGGTGCTAGGAGAACTTTTCTTTCCGGAAGATTTTTTCTTAGACTCTGTTTTTGCAGGCTCCTTCTTTGCAGATGCCTTCTTTTTGGTCTCTGTTTTTGCAGATTCTTTTTTATCAGACTTGCTCTTTGCAGCCGCTTTCTTTTTCGCAGCTTTTTTAACGGTCTCTTTTTTCTTTTCAGATGCTTTCTTTTCAGATGCTGTTGGGGTTGGCATCGCATTGATATCATCGCGTTTCGATGGCTTGGTTTGTACGGTACCATCGGTGTGAAAGTCTGCGGTTACCCCGTGTTGAACCGTACGGCTTACCCCACTCTTTATATTGGTGCCGACTACGACACCATGAAGGAGTACCATACGGGTAGCGATGGGAGGAATGCTTTTTAGACTCACATTCGGGCCGGTGGGGAGCATGGTGGGGGGCGGCACGAGTACGGCAAACTCAGTGCCGCGCACGCCGAGAACTGCGGTGCTGGTTTTGACATCGAAGGCACCATTTGTGGCCAATTTGTGTACTAGAAAGCGTCCCTTTCCCCATAGCATGTGAATGGAGCCATTTTTCAGCGTCTCATGATCGTGGGTGTAGCTTTTGATGATGATGCGGGTATTTTTGCTGACATAGATTACGCTTTGATCGACCATTTTGCACTTGATGCGCCCTTTTGCCCCAGTGAGCAGTGTGTCTCCGGCGTAGAGTGGCATGTGGCGTTGAATGGCCTGTTCGACTCCGTTATGAAACAGCTTGGCATCCCCCATGCTCAAGGCGACTTCGCCAGCTCTGTCTCCGGCGGTGGCTGCCATCGTAGTAGATGGTGCAAGTGCGGACACTAGTGCGATGCCCAGCAAAAGTAGTAGTAGCGCAATGCGCGGCATATTCCTTGTGGTCGTCCTTAAAAGGTCCATTGTATTGCTCCTCCGAGGCGCCATTCAGTGAATTCGCCGACAGAATTCAGATCGCGAATAAGGCGTGAGTTGTAGTTGGAAAGATTGCGTTGCCATTGCCAATACCCTGACCATGTCATCGGCAAGCTTTTGAAGGGTTTGGCACTTAATCGGTAGCTGTATTGCATGAAGCGATCCTTGCGTTTGATTTGACTTCCAGTGGGTAATACCACCGGATTTGTATGCAAATAGCCACGATAATAGCCTTGTAGTGTCAAACTGGAGTGGATTTTCACCGATGTTCGCGGCAATGGGATCTGCTTTAACCACCCGACAGATGCACCCAGTTGCCGATAACTATCGCTTTTGTTGTAGCTCGGATCCCCTCGCGTATCCTCTTCATGGAGCGTGACACCTAAAGAGAAGCGACCCGTTGGGGTAAAACCTGGCAGGGCATATTGCGCCATCATGTCGTGAGAAATTCCATTAAGGCGCCCGAGATTCGGTGCATTGGCTCCGGATCCGAGTTTTTTGCTAAATATTTTGAATGCGCCACCGTAATAGAGCATAAGTTTTTTTCCTAACAGCCATGTGATATCCACCCCTCCACCTTGGTAGAGGAAGTTTTTCCCGAACCGGACATTTTCATACCGTGGGGCGATAGAGAAGTGTCCTTTTGTCCATGAAACACTGGCCCGCTGCATCATAAGATTTAGATCGATACGATCCTGATATACTGTGCTGTTCATATCATAAGCGATGCCCCATGCACTTTTCTGATACCCTAGATGGATCGCTGTTTGCAGCGCGGAATCTCCAGCGGGCTTGGTGGGGTCAGAGCGCAATGTCGGAGTCTGCCGCAACTTCTCCGGCAGTGAGGAGGCATTGTTGGTATAGTAGGAGCCGACGGATATGGATGCGTGCGTGCCTTCAGTTTTGGCGCGGGCTGCTTGCATCCGCGTGATCAATGCTTGGGATCGTTTCGCATAGGTGGAGGTGGCACTGGCTTTTATTGATGCGCTGGCCTTTTTTTGTGCCGTGTCAGAATCACCTTGTTGCAGAGCGATGTAGGCAAGGTAGTAATAGGCGGCGGAGAGGGTGGCGGGGTGGGTGGCAGGGTTTTGAACGATGGCGAAGGCTTGCGCTTGGGCTTGATCGTGCTGTTGGGTTTTGGTGCTCCGAATCAGAATATTGATTAGGGAAATACGGGCATTGGCATCATTTGGGTGGACTTTGATCCATGATTGTAGGATTTGACTGGCCGCATCCGTATTCTTGGTTTTGCTGAGTGCGCCAGCGAGAGAGATGTAGGCTTTACGGTCTTCCGGGTAGTGCTTGATCCATGATTGAAACAGAGGGATTGCCGCTTGTGCTTGACCCGATTCGTTGAGCGCACGGGCAAAGGTGCGCAGCACCTCGTGATTGGTGGGGTAGCGTTGATACAAGGTGCGTAGTTGTGGTATTGCGGCGTCGTAATCCTGAAAATTAAAATCCTCGGTTGCGCTCACCAGTTTGCTACGATCCTCTGTAGTCATGGCCTTGCCCTGGGCTGGATGCTGAGAGGCGGCTGCATTGGCTACCAATGCGGTACCAGACAATGCGACCAGGAATAAAAGCCCTAGCCATAATAGGCGAATATTTTTGATCATGATGCTCCTCGCCATTCATGGGATATTGGGCATACCCTACATGGAACGAGGTTTTTTACCTTCGTTTCATGGGTATTTTTATCTCTACGCAATCTGTCGCCTCCGTGATAAAACAGTCTTCCAACTTAGCAGTAGTTACTATTAAAGTGTGGTCTCGATACCTTTTTCTCGGCGTTGCAAGGTGTTCAATGTGTAGCCATTGCGCAGTTGAATGCCTCCTTGCGACACATCTACTACCGCCGTATTCGCTAGCAGCGTGCCGTTACTATGATCCCGACCATGCACATTGCCACTTAATGTAAGTCGCTTACGCCCAGCAACGATTCGACCCTTATTTGCGGTCAGGATCCAACCCTTACCCATGCCGGCCATGAGAAGTTCTACTCGTGGCTGCTCAATCCAGTGAATTTTTACCGCAGATATACGCAAGGGACCGACTTTAGCATTTTCATCGTGGATTTCCCGACCGGAAAGTCGATAGATTGGGTTTCCATTGATGATTTCAGTGTATTGAAAAAGCTGAGCTTGCATGGTCTCCCCACGCACTTCAGATAATTGTGTGGATTGGGGTAATGCACCCGGTTTGGTTGAGAATGCCAGCCACGATAACGCAGCCACACTGCCAACGGCAACCATCAGAGCAATATATTTTAGAGAATGAAGCATGGTGTTCGCTACCTTTTCACTATTCCTTCTTGTCTCTCAAAAACGGTTGACTGACCAGCTTTATTCAGTGTTATCATTAAGGTGTCACATCGGTGGTGCTCAAAGCCGGGAAGCTGCCAAGAGCAGGCAGGGCATAAACCTCCACTTTGGGGAAGCGTTTCATGTCAATAAATTGACCATTTACGAGGTGGAAGGATCCAGATGTGTAGCCACCTCGGCCGGCAAACAGTGGCGCATAAAAGACCTTGGCGGATTTCGGCGTGGTTCCGGTCGGCGTGGTTCCGAGGATCACCCGCATCAGTCTGCGGTTTCCAGGATCAAAGACCAACCAGCCCAGCGTGGAATCGGTGCCCACTGGCGATGCCGAGAATCCCAGTCCGCTGTAGTTGTAGCGTTCACGCACGCTCATGGCGCCATTCGTGGTGCTGGATGTCAGCGCTACAAACTGGTTGGACTGGTTGGTATTTCCATGGTACCAGTGCACCAGTCCTCCAGTCCCAGATGCACGCAGAATATTCGCGGACCATCCGATGTTGGTAGGTGGCGTCGTTGCTATGATAGAGCCTGCTCCTATGTCCCAGAATCCTGAACTTGAGTTGAAACCGTTGCTATTTATTGGCATAAACACATTGCTACCTACCATGGTTCCCGAACCGTGAATCCCGCCACTGAGGCTACCAGTGGTCACACTACCGATGGCTGGCGTCAATGCGCCTGTGCTGACATTCACTGCATATAGGGTGTACGAAAATGTCCCCACTGTTTTGTTATCATCCACTTTTAATGCAAAGGCATTGGTGCCATCGCTAAGAATACCTCCAGGCCAAGAAACGGAATGGCTGCCGGTTGTATCGCTGTAATTGCGGAACCGTACCACGGGTGTGCCAGCAATATTGAGCACAATCGTTTTGATGGGGC
The DNA here is from genome assembly GCA_030950645.1 of Mariprofundales bacterium. Classification (GTDB taxonomy): domain Bacteria; phylum Pseudomonadota; class Zetaproteobacteria; order Mariprofundales; family J009; genus JAUZRF01. The sequence goes on along the minus strand of JAUZRF010000112.1, from coordinate 15,187 downwards.
GCGAATACTGATCATGTTTGTCCAGCGTTGTTCCACCTGAAAGTACGCCATTCATGGTAGTGCTTGGATAAGCGCCGAAATAGAGATTGGATTTTACTATATTGCCGGCGCCATCATCGAAATAGACCGGAGAATTGTTCCTTTGTGAGGCGATGAGATTTGGCGTCAGGTCATAGGCGAGTGTTGAGATGGGCAACACGCTCCTGTTCCAAGGGGTTGTGCCAGTATAGGCTAGGTCAGCACGAATCGTGCCTGTCAACAATGTGCCATCCAACTGCTTGAATTTTCTGCTATAGCCAGCAGTAGTTAGCGCCAGTCCTGCATTGGTAATATCCGTTAAGTTTTGCGCCACATTTGCAGGTGTTTGGTAATAGAATAGATGGGTAGTGCTTGCGGCACGGGCGGAGTTGCCATTGAAGCTGACCAGTGCGGTCGAAGCCTTGGCAATCGAGGCTCGGATATCGGTTAGCGATTGCGTCAAATCGGACAGGCCGGTTGTGAATATCGCCCCCGATGTCCGTAGGGTAAAGAAGGTGGGATCACTAAACACCCTCTTGGGATCAATGTTGATGGTGCGGTACTGATAGCTGGTGCCTTGAATGATGGTGGTGATGGGGGTTGTATCCTTGATGCCGTCATTGTTGACATCCGTATCCCAGTTGTAGGCATCGAGCCAGTAGATCTCGCTGCGTGCGCCATACATCATGGCCAGCATCAGATTGACATCATCCGCATCCACCATGATGGGGGTATGTCCTAGTCCCGGTGGATTGGATACCAATTGGTTGCTAAAGCCCGCCGCCAGTGCGGACTCTAAATGCGTGATGCAGGTATTGAGCACCGGCATCACATTAACAAAGCCATCTGCCTGTATTTGCGTACCCGTGACCGCCAATTGCTGGATTTTTTTAATCCAGTTTACGGCGGGTTTTGTCTTGTTGGCTAAATTCATGGCCATGGCAGCTGCGGTAGGCAATGAGGCACCACTGTCCGTTGTCCATGTTGCCATCAGTGCTCTGAAGTTGGTGTTGGATAGCAAATCGGCCGCTTGGGTAGTGCAGTAACCAATCACCGCCTCGAAATCCGCAGGGTTGGCCGCCATTGCGCTTTTAAACTGGGCTAAAGCAGTTACCGTATTACCGTTTTTTTTCAGAATGTTCCAGCTCTGGGAGGAGGTGGATGCAACGGCTGCAATCGCTGAGGTTACTCCTATGCCATTTTTTGCATTTGTGCTTGCTGTTGCCAAGGCTGTTGCCGCATTTGTTAATGCTGTTCTCAGGGCTGTGATCGCACTTGCAGAGGGAACTACACCCGCTGTTAGCACGCCAACATCGGTAGACAGTGTTGTCAGAGCAGCGTTGTTGCCAGCCAGAATCTTTGCAATGGAGACTGCTACTTTAGTTTGCTGGATAAAGATGGCTGGCAGGGGAACATTTGCAACCGTTACTGTCGGAGTAATGCTATTGTTGCTCAGTCTTGCAGCGGTATCCAATACGGCAGAACTGTTGGCGGCAGTGACAACAGTGTTGCCTGCTGCATCGGTTATTTCCAAGGTATTGGTCATTAACTCAATAGATATTTCTGCAACCTTGACCAGAATCAGCGCGCTGATATTGGCGCTAATCTGCGTGGCGGTGGTACCACTGCGACTCTTAGCATCCAAAACACCATCGGTGAGATCTTCTGCCATCGCCGTAATTATTTGCGTCAATGTTTTTCCTGAGCTGACAGCAGATCGACGAATCAACTCGGCAACGGCTTCATTCGCTTTGACCACGGAGGATACATTGGCTCCGGACACTACCGTGCTGATGGGGTTGGAGGTGATCTCAAGGCCAAAACCGAGCGCATTGCGTACACTTGCCACTGCAGCAGTAAGATTTGCTGCGGTGAGCCCACCATTAGCAATGGCGGATGCAACTGCGATGGTCGTGAGCGGATTGGCATTGGCATTGATGGTGGATACGGTTGAGAGCGGTGAGGTAACTGCCGTTTTCACAGCTAATCCCGAAGCTGCGCCCGTTACCTGATCGATACCACCAGTGATCGTGATGATTAAGGGCAATGTCGCTGTGGCCGAAATCACTACGCTGTAGTGAGCCGTTGAGTCTGTTATTCCTGTACCGATAATGGTACCTGTTGCATCTGTAACCGTAACCGTACTGCCGACCAAGGGGCCACCATCGCTAGCACTACCTCCGATGGTGGTGGCTGTTGTTAACGGGGCAGCACTCTCGGCAGCCAAGGTGGGGTTGAAGCTGGTTTTGAACCCGCCGTTGGTTGTTACCTGTGAGGTGAGGATACCTTCGGCTGTTGTGCCAAAACCTTTGATCAATGAATCATTCAGCGTAATCGTTGAATTGTTTAATGGAGATATATTCTGCAGCATCTTTAGCATAAACTGTTTTAATTGTGTGGCGTTAGCAGTATTGGATATATCCACCCCTGCATCTTCGGCTGCAGAGAGGATGATGTCAGTCAGTTTGTTCAACTGTTCTGGCGTGAACCCCAAAGTGGTGAGATTGCTGCCCATGGCCAATACTGAGGGTGTTGCGGCGCCTTTTTTCATGATCACCACATCGCTGTCGGTGATGACGGTTCCATCGGCCAAAGTATCCCCCTTCAGTGCAGCACCGGACAGCACCAGTGAGCCAGCGCCGCGAGTGGCTTGGGTTGCGGTGCGCGATTGCACACTCAGGATCGGAGATGCTGTGGCGGTGCGTGAAACGAGGACAATATCTTTTTTGCCATCGCCATCAAGATCCTTTTCCACCAGCTTCAGGGTGTCCATCACCCCATCAAGACCTTTACCATTGGCGATGAATGTATCATCATTTAACGGATTCTTATCCGCCAATTGCGTGATATTGGTTAGCCCTAGCGATTGCATGATCTTGTGGGCTTCGGTACTCAATGCTGCCGGTGTGATGCTTCGTGCTGATGACTGGAACCGACGCTGAATCGCCGCATTGTTGGCTGCTCCTAGTGCCTTGGCGGTAATGAGTGAAGTTAAAATGGTTACATTGGCCACGCCCGCTTGCTGGGTGATGGAGATGAGCTGTGTTTGCGCTACGCCCGCCAACGCGGAGCGGGGTGCTTCGATCAACAGCGGTAGGGTGAAGGTGGCGGGAAGGGTGATTGTATATTGACCCGATGCATTGGTAGTAACCGTGGCGGTGTGTCCGGTGGTATCGCGTAGGGTTATGGTGGTATTGGGTAGCGGGGCTCCCGCAGCGGCAACACCCTTGAGCAACATCTGCATTAGCACCGACACTGTTGTGGGGGATCCGTCGAGTGTCTGCGAGGTGGAGGTGCCGGTGTAGATGGTTTTTCCCGCAGCATCGAATGCGGTCAGGGTAAAGGTGATGCCGCTGCCATTGGGGACGGAGAGCTGTAGCGAAAGCGTAGGCCGGGTTGCGGTTGCGGGACCTGCAACTACAGTTCCTGCAGCATCCTTGGCAACAACAGTAAATGACTGTATTTGCGCTGGAATAATATTCGATACCGCGCGTGCTGAGCCGCCTAGATTCAGCGTTACTGCGGTGGATCCGGAGGATGAAGATCCACCACCGCTACTGCAGCCGGATAACAATAATGCGGCCATTAGTGACAGCACAGCAACATGGAGGAGGGCACGGAGATAGGATTGGTTATTGGTCTGTTTCACAGCATTATTCCTTCATATGTTTGCTATTCGCGTCGTTTATTCTCATTGGATTGCTGTAGGTTCCTAACTGAATCTTGCATCGCATCTGCATTCAACTTGATTGAGAAAAGCCAGAATATAATCACGGCATCGCAAATAGTCCATAGGAGTGATCTGAGTAGTTACATATTCTATTAGAATCTCCATTGCAGTTCACCTCCAATACGCCACTCGCTGAATTCGCTGATAAGACCAGGGTTTGAAAAAATATTTTCATTATAATTGGAGTGATTGCGTTGCCATTGCCAATATCCAGACCATGTCATTGGTAAGCTTTTAAAGGGCTTGGAGCTTAATCGGTAGCTGTATTGGATGAAACGATCCTTGCGTTTTATCGCATGGCCGGCGGGAAATATTGTTGGGTCAAAATGAAGGTAGCTGCGGTAGTAGCCTTGCACATTCACATTGCTATAGATATTAAGATGTGCCCGGGGCAAGGTGAGAACTCCCGACCATCCGGCAAAGCCACCCGCCTGCCTATAACTGTCGCTTTGGGGGTGGGTGGCATCCCCTCGTGTCTTCTCATCATGCAGTGTTGTTCCCAAAGAGAAGAAGTCGGTTGGGGTAAAACCGGGCAGAGAATATTGCGCCATTAGGTCGTGAGAAAATCCACTTAAACGGCCGAGATCGGCCACATTTCCCGCTGAGATAAAATAATTATTAAAAGCTTTGAATGTGCCGCCGTAATAAAGTGTCAACGATCTGCTCGGTTGCCATGTCAAATCGAGCCCCGCACCTTGGTAGAGGAAATCTTTCCCCAGGCGGATATATTCATACCGTGGGGTAATGGCGATATGCCCCAATTGTCGGGATAGGGTGATGCGTTGCGATAGCAGATTGAGATCGTAGTGGTATTGATATACTGTACTGCTCATGTTGTAGCTGAGCAGCCATAAATCTTTGCGGTAGCCTAGATTGATCGTGGTTTGCAGTGCTGTGTCTGAGGCTGCGATAGATGGGTTGGAGCGTAACAGTGGATTTTGTCGTAACTGCTCCGGTAGCAGGGAGGCGTTGCTCGTATGGTAGCTCCCGACCGATATCGATGGGCGTTCGCTGGCGGGATTGATTCCTGATCTGCGGATCTGTTGGATCATCGCTTTGGATCGTAACGCATAGGTGGAGGAGGGGTTGGCATTTATTGACGCTCGAGCCTCTTTCTTGGCGCTCTTTTCGTCGTTTTGTCTCAGGGCGATGTAGGCTAGGTAGTAGTGGGCTGCGGACAGGATGTTGCGGTGAGCAGTATGGTTTTTAGTCACCTTCAAAGCTAGCGCTTTGGCCTGGTTGTGTTGTTGGCTCTTGGTGCTTCGAACCAGGGCGTTGATCAAATTAATACGAGCATTGTTGTCCTTCGGATGGGTTCTCAACCAGGCCTGTATCACCAGGTTTGCCATCGTTGGCTTCCCTGTTTTTGCTAATGCGCGAGCCAAGGTCATGTATGCTTTACGGTCTTCAGGGTAATATTTGATCCATGCTTGAAGAACAGGGACTGCTGCGTGCGCTTGACCCGATTCATCAAGCGCACGGGCAAGGGTGCGCAGTACTTCGTGGTTGGTGGGGTAGCGTTGGTGCAAAATGCGTAGTTGTGGAATAGCGGCATCATAATCCTGAAACTTAAAGTTCTCGACCGCAGCAACCAGTTTCGTGCGATCGTCTATGGTCATCGCGGCAGATTGTTGGGCCGCTCCCCCCCTCTGCATAGAGGGGAATACATGCATGTTGATCCAGCCGGCATGCCCATCTATTGTGCTTACCTTTATCCATGAGGGATAACGCATCTGAAGCTTTTTTACCTTATCACCTTTGCTGACGGACCATAAAACGGCTGATTGCGTCAGTGGGAATTTCCGCAGCCCACTATCTTGGGGCATAATAAGTAAGCGTTTATCTGTAATGGGATTTTGCGCATCCTGAGCCAAGACAAAGGTGGGAATACCCCACCATGCTACCAAGCCTGCCATAACAATGAGGCGTTTAATTAAAAGAGATACGGTTACGGTGCCCATTTACAGTCGTAAACTCCGCTTTTCTGCTTTGCTATCAGAAGTGATCTGAGTAGTTACGATGTTTGAATAATGACTAGTGATGCAGTGGTAAAAAAAACCATTATTCTGGGCTTGACCTAGAATCCAATTTAATGTGATCGATTGAGAAGCGTTGGTTCTCAACTTCTTGATGGTGACGGGTTTTATCAAACCCAGTTTTTTTTGCGAGGCCATCACCGTTGCTTGCGCTATAGGCTCGCGGCTGTGGTGACCGATATTGGGATGCCTCCCGCTGATGCCGTTCCTGCGGAAGTCAGTGCTCCCGTGGTCGCATTGATGGTGTAGGCTGATACTTGGTTTGCTCCGGAATTTGCTACGAAGATAAACTTGCCCGATGGGTCAATCGTGATGGAGGATGGCGCGGATCCGGTGGTAAAGGGTGATCCCGTCATGGCGGTTAGCACCCCACTGGTTGCATTGATGGTGTAGGCAGACACCGTGGTGCCGGGAGTAGAGGTAGATCCGGCGTTTGCCACATAAGCAAATCGGCCGGATGGGTCGATAGCCATGGCGGAGGGAAGCGTGCCTGTGCTGATTGGTGTCCCTGTAGCGGTTAGTGCGCCAGAGGTCGCATTGATGGCGTAGCGATATATATCACCGGAGACAGCATTTGTCACATAGAGAAATTTGTTGGATGGGTTGATGCCAACTGAGACGGGCTTGTTTCCAGCTGCGACTGCTGCCCCCACGGATGTTAGTGCTCCAGTGGTTGCATTGATGGTATAGGCAGATAGATCGTTAGAGTTTTTGTTTGCTACATAGACAAACTTACTCGATGAATCAATGTTGATCGAAATCGGGCCTGTTCCCGTTGCGATAGCGCTTCCTACGGATGTTAGTGCTCCGGTGGTCCTATTAATGGTGAAGGCAGATATTGTGTTTGAACCATAATTTGTCACAAAGGCAAATTTACCCAATGGATCGATTTTGATGGCGGATGGCCCTACTCCTGCGGTCACGGATCCCACGGGTGTCAGCACTCCCGTGGTCGCATTGATGGTGTAGGAAGAGACATTACTGGAGGTGGAACCAGAGCTCACTACGAAGGCAAACTTGCCCGATGGGGTAACGCTTATTGCAGCAGCACCTTGCCCTGGGGTTACGGCGGTTACGGCTGCGGTTGTTAGCGCGCCGGTGGTGGCATTGATGATGTAGGTCAATACATTGTTGGGCGCCGCAGGGTTGGTAAGAGAGGTGGCGTTGGCTGCATAAGCAAATTTTGGAATATATTTTACCACCGTTACGATCGTTGCTGCCAAAGTCGGGCTGACGCCACTATTCAAGGTGCCGGATGTCACCTGTTGGGGAATCGTGTTTTTTATTTGCGTACCAATACGATCGAACAGTGCATCATTTAGTGTGATACCGGATTGGGTTGATGGTGCGAGATTCTGTAATATTTTTGCTGTAAATGTTTGTAGGTTCGTCGCGTTGGCGGTATTGGATAGGTTAATGCCCGCATTTTCGGTTTCTGCCAGCACGGTGGATATCAATTTGTTGAGTTGTTCGGCTGTGAACCCCAAAGTGGTGGGACTGCTTCCTAGAACCAATGTGTAGGGCGTGGCACCATTTTTTATGATTAGCAGATTGCTGTTGGTGATGGCGGCACCTCCAGCAGTTAGGGTGTCACCATTTAACGCAGCGCCAGATAGCACTAGTGCGGCAGTCCCGCGAGTGGCTTGGGTTGGCGTGCCTGATTGCACACTTAGGATCGGTGTTCCTACTGTGGAACGGGAAACAAGAGCTATATCATTTGTACCATCAAGATCAATATCTTTTTCCACTAAGTTAAATGTATCCATGATGCCATCAATGCCCTTACTATTGGCTACGAAGCGGACATCATTCAGTGGGTTTGTAGTGGCTAATTGCGTGATGGAGGTCAAGCCTAGCGTGCCCATCATTGATGTGGCATACCTATTTAAGGTGGCCTGGTTTAGTAATGATCCCCTCGCCGTAAATGCAGTTCGTATCGCCACACTGTTGCTCGCAGCCAATGCCCTGGCGGTAATCAGTGTGGTTAATGGGTTTGTATTGACCACGCCTGCTATTATGGTCATGGATATTAGCGGAGTCTGTGCGCTGCCGTTCAGCGCAGGACGGGATGCCTCAATCAGTATCGGAAGTTTAAATGTGATGGGAAGTTCTCGTGTATATTCACCCGATGCATTGGTGGTTGTGGTTACGGTGTGGCTTAGTGTGTCACGCATGGTGACAGTTGCATTGGCAAGCGGAGCTCCTGCTGCGGCAACCCCTTTCAATAATATATGCATCGGTATCGAAATCGAAGTGGAGGATCCATTAAGTGTCTGCGGGGCGGATGTGCCGGTGTAGATTAAATTTCTTCCGATATCCAATCCCGTTAAGGTAAAGGTGATTCCAGCGCCGTTGGGTACAGTGAGGGTCATGGTAGTTGAGGTGCGAGAGGTAGAGACTGGCCCTGCGATGGTGACACCTGAGGTGTTCTTGGCGACCACGCTAAAGGATTGGATTTGCGCAGGGATCGTGCTGGTGGTTTGGGCGCGACCAGATAGGTTTAGTATGACAGTCGTTGTTGTCCCGTTAGCGATTTTTCCGCCGCCACCACTGCCGCAGGAAGATAGCGGAAACATGGAGATCAATGCTATTGCAGCTAGAGCACAAGATTTTGATATATATGATAAATCTAATATACGCTTCATCGCTTACTCCTTTTACCATGAGATCGGTGATCCCAATACGCACCGCCATTAGAGCCTTTTGCAAAACTCGAAAACTGCATTGAATTATCCCCTTTTTGATGGGTGCAGAAATCTTTCTTGCTGGGTAACGACTCAGCTCACTCCCGGTTTTTCCGATAGCGGCGTTGAAAAATGCCCATTTACAGTAGTAAACTCCGCTTTTTCGCCTTGCTATCAGAAAAACCGGAAGCAATCTGAGCAGTTACAGCCATTTTCGGGTAGGGTGCTCTGAGTAGTTACCTTGCTGGTACAATACCGAGTGTTGAAACGCCGTAACCAAAAGGAAGGTTCGTGATGGGTAGCTTGCATAGAGCATTGTCGCCAAGTTGGCTAAGGATTCAAGGATCTCTGTTCCCTCATCTTGTGGAACACCTCGGGACTTTAACTAAAAAAATGACATCAACTTGTTGTTATATTAGATACTATATGCGTTGATAAACATATCATCAGTTATCGTGGCTTTCCTGGTCGCCCGCTATTTGAGCGCGCCTCTATCGCGCGAGCTTTTGTTGCCAAAGCTGTTTGACATCTCCTTGCGTCGTTGGTGTGGCTGGGAGCGACGCCATCAAATCCACCTTCTCTGGTGCTTGTAGTGAGTTAGCAACACGCATGCGGCATTGATCAAGAAGGTATATCAGCATGAAATGATTGGTTACATATCCCGAGATTCGACGGCAATCAATGCAAGAGAAAGGCCGTTCAAAAAAGACGCCGCTATCGGGAAAATTAGGAGTGATCTGAGTGGTTACGATGGTTGGTGAATAGCGAGGTGAGGCGCCGTTGCCATCTCCCAAATACGACCGGTACTCCGAGCGTGATGGCGGGCATGTTTTTGTTGCTGGCGCGGTGAAATAACCATAATGCCAGCACTAGGAATAGCCCTTGGCCCAGCCACATGATCCAAACTCCATTTTGACCGTTGATGACGCGTTGATGGAGAATGATTTGGCTGTTGTAGAGCAGCAGGATCAGTGCCACCCCTAGTAGGTAAGGTGTGGCCTTGCTTGACCGTTTGGGCTGTAGGGATAACGGTAGGATGAAGATGGCCAGCAGGAGTATGGTGGTGGGTAAAATAAGGCGGCGGTGGAACTCCGCGATGAGATCAGTGCGTTTGCTTTGTGTCTGCATGGTGTGCCATAGCTCGCGAGCCCCCATCTCGAAGGCACGGTTGCGCCATTTTGGTAGTTGCATCAACCCCATGGATGCGGCATCCATGACTACCTGATATTTTGCAAAGCTGATTGAGCGCAAGTTGTTGTTGTTTCCCTCTAATCGTGTGCCGTGATAGAGGGTGAAGACCATTTTGGTGCCGCTACGCACCAACTCGGCGGATTGTGCAATGTAGATGACGGGTACCTGGTAGCGGTGATCCTCCAGCAGTAGCCCGTGAAAATGGTTGTTGGAATCTTTCCCGTCGACATAAACGGTGAAATTTCTCATGCTTTGGTCGATACGCTGTGGCTGAAAATCTGGGGATCCTTTCATTTTTTGGATCGATACCATCAATACTTGAAACATTTTTTGCCCTTGAGGCATCCATTGTAGCGATGTCCAAGTGAGCAGTAGCCACAGCAATCCAGCAATGACCAGAAGTGGGCGCAAGAGGCGCCAGTGGCTAATGCCTGCTGCCTGCAACGCATCGAGTTCGTTATCTTGTTGGAGTCGAATTAGCATGTGCTGCCCGGCAAAAAAGAATGCGACGGGCAGTGTGAGCACTGCAAAATAGGGGAGCACCGCCAGCAACATGGTGCCCATGATCATCCAGTCAATCCCTTTGTCGGCAAACAAAGCTAACAATTTCAGCATGCGGCCAAATAATAGCACTGCGGTGACAATGACGAGGGCGCCAATAAAGGGCTGCCACCAAAGTCGCAGTATGTAGCGATTGAGTATCATCGGCGTATGGTAGCCTTTGGCGCGATGTTTCGCGAAGGAGAATATGTTTTTGCACGAGGTGTTTTGGAGAGAAAAAAGGGGACTGTATCCTTTATTTCCCTGTAACTACTCAGCTCACTCCCGGTTTTCCCGATAGCGGCGTTGAAAAATGCGCTGAATCGTTACCTTTTTTCGACTAGCTGAGGTTTCGGCGTTGAAAAATCCAGGCGGCGATAAGAATAAGTAGCCCAATCTCACTGATGCCATAGGACAATGTCAGCAAGATTTTGTGTGCGGTATATGTTGCGATATAGCCTGCGCCATTGCGCAGATTGATGGTCTCAAAGTTCGGTAGCAGATAATAGATCACCTGGCTGACGATGCGGATGGCGGGAATGTCGGATTGCGCACCCAGATGGTAGATGATATTGGTGAACCGTCCACAAATATCTATAGAGAATGTGAGTAGAATAGCCAAAAACAGGCTGCTGGTTTGGGCGAAAATCATCGCGATGGCGATGACAACCCACACCTCAAGCACGGTCGCGAAGCTGGCCTGTAGGAAGGAGACCCAGAAGAAGTGGCCGAACAGCGCGCTGAAGCTGCCTAATATGAGGCACATCAATAGAATCTGTAGCCCTAGAATAGCCGCCAGCCCGAGAAACTTTCCGAGAATGTAGATCCAGCGATTGGAAGTTCTGGTGAGAAGAACATAGAGGGTACGCCCCTCTTTCTCCTGTTGCAGGGTTTGAATGGTGAAAACTACCGCCATCAGGTTGCCCATAATGGAGATAGCGCCCAGCCCGAGGTCGATGATCATCAATTCGGTTCTTCCCATGGTGACCGAAGCGAGAGCTGCGGAGCTGAGTAGCAGGATGACAATGAACGCCAGCATGCCATAGGCTATTTTGTTGCGTAGCGCCTCGGAGAAGGTGAGCCGGGCGATTTGAATCACTTGGTTCATGCGCCATCCTTCTTGGAAGGGTCGCTGACAAGGTCGATAAATGCTTGTTCCAGCGTTTTTCTTTTTGTGTTGACACTTACGATGGTTACCTCAGCCATTGCCAGCAACCGCTGGAGGAGCATGTCCCTTTGTGCCCGGTCGGGGCAGGTGACTAGCCACTGTTGGTTCGCCGTTTTTTTGGCAGAGATGTTGGGGATGGATGCCCACGCTGCTTCGCCGTGTCGGCACCGGATCTGCCACTGGTCATCCTTGGTGGTGAGGTCGGTGATGGTGCCTGAGAAGGTGGTTTTCCCATTCTCAAGAATGATGACATGATCGCACAGGTTCTCTGCATCGGCGAGAATATGGGATGAGAAGAGGATGCTGGCACCGCGTTGCACCTCCTCATGCATCACCTGTTGCACGCACTCACGACCCATCGGATCAAGTCCACTCATCGGTTCATCAAGCAGGATAAAGTCTGGACGATGCATCAGCGCCTGCACCAGTCCAATGCGCTGAATCTGCCCCTTGGAGCAGGCGGACAGGGGTTGATCAAGCACCCGTTGTATATGAAGCTTCTCTGCCCACTGTGTGATGGCGAACCGAACGGCATCCAGCCGCATTCCAGAGAGCCGGCCAAAGCCAGTCAACATCGCGCGCGGGGTCAGGTTGTGGTAGAAGTAGGGTTGCTCCGGCATAAAGCCGAAACGGTTGGGGGGGATGCCGTGGTCACAAGGCTGATTGTCGAAATAGATCTCGCCGCTATCGGCACGAACCATGCCGCATAAGAGACGGAAGGTGCTGGTTTTCCCCGCACCATTCTTGCCGAGGTACGCAGTGGCGCTGCCACGGGGAACAGAGAACGATATGCGGTCAAGAATGGTCTTTTTGCGTTGCAGAATGTGGCCGGTGGTAATGCTGAGGCTAAGCTGATGGACTTCGAGCAAGTTGGTCATGGCGTACCTCTGTGGTAGTGAGGGGGTTGGAATAGTCGGTAGCGTCTCTTTTCCACGCTGCTTAGGGGTTGGTGTTGTGGGTTGAAAATAATCTGTCCACCGTCGGGTAATCGTGCTGGTAGCTGAATGTGGCGTTGTTGCAGTTGACGAATGTCGCCATGCCAATGGGGAATGGTTGCGAGAACTTTATCGAGCGCGCGCAACACCTTTTCGGTGCGTATTTGAACGATTTGGCGTGCGATCTGTTTAATTAATATGGGACTTTGTTTTTGCTTCAGCAACTGTTGCAAAAAGAGGAGCGCAGTATCTAATCCGGAATGTTCGGCACGCATCTTGGCTGCTAGTTTGATTAAGATCGGGGGGACATTTGGGTGCTTGGCGGCCATGGCCAAAAAACGGTCTGCATCTCGCATATGATGATCAAACAGGTAGCTGTAAAATCCGCGATAGTAGGGCCACTGCCACTTTTCTGGCATCATTTTGATGGCGCGATCCAACAGCGGAGCTCCGAATTTGGTTGAATGCATCCCCCAAGTCAGCACTGTTGCTGCGGTGTAATAAGCATGTTCGGCATAGGGGTCGAGGATGGTGATTGTGTTTAGGTCCTCAGCCATGGTTGTATAGTTGATTTTACCGGTATGTTTGCCACCAAAGTCGTTAATGACACCAAACCAGTAGAGCACGGCTAGCGCATTGTTGTATCCTAGGGTGAGGTGTTGCCGTACTTTTGCCGGTATGCTGTAGCGTTGTTGTGTTGCGTGGATGATGGGGGTGAGTTTTTCGTTGTGGGTGTGATGGTTGATGGCGATGGTGATCGCGAGCATGACGGCAATCAACAGCGGCAGGGCTCCTCGCTGCCACCAAGTTGCCGATGGAATCGTGCGAAAATGGGAGGGAATTGTCGCCATTACCATTGACTAATCGTAACTACTCAGCTCACTCCCGGTTTTCCCGATAGCGGCGTTGAAAAATGCTCATTTACAGTAGTAAACTCCGCTTTTTCGCCTTGCTATCAGGAAAACCAGAAGCAATCTGAGCAGTTACAGCCATTTTTGGGTAGGGTGCTGAGTAGTTACGACTAATCAGCGTTAATGGCTCTCCTCGCTGGTGATCCGAGGTGATGTGCTCCAATAAAGCGGCGCTATGGGGGCCATTGGGGAAGATTGTTGCATAACGGTTGACCCATGGCGCGGCTTTTTGTGGCAGGCCCTGGCTCTGCGCGATAGTGATCATGATTTCCATTGCTCCGGTATACTGATACTGGTTCCACAGCGCGTACCCTAGCCATTCACTTTTCGCCCAAACCTGGCGGGGCGCATTGTCATGTCGCAGCTTTTGAAAATAGCGGCGTAGCGCACTGTTGTGTAGCCATGGATCATCAATGGCATAGTTCATGGTGGTGATAAAAACGGGGGATCGAATCTCCTGTTTCATCGCATTTTCAACCGCAGCACCGCCAGTTACAACATGTAACCACAGCAGGGCAAAGCCAATCGAGGGGAGAAAGCGTAGCAGCCTGCTATTTCGCATAGGGGTAACTCGCAGCATTCTGCTCGAAAATGGCTTCTGGTGCCTCATGGTCATCCGCGAAACACACCGCCAGTGAGATGGCGAGCAACACCATGAAAAACGGCTCCATAATGGCGACTGAGACCATGCCGTGTGTCAGGATCACTACCGCACAGATCCATCCACTAACCTGTTCCGATTGTTGCGGCGGTGGGTTGCGCCACCAGGTCCAGGCACGATGGCTTAGCGCGGAGAACAGCAGCAGTAGTGCTAGGCCAGCAGCTACGCCGCCTTCGAGCAAGAATTGCAGGATGATATTGTGGATGTTGGTGACACCTCCGGCGAGGCTAGCAGCAATCGGGGCGAATTCTGGGTGTGCGGAGAGCACAGGTATGGCTCCATTGACGAGGTGGGCCGCCAAGTTTCCCCAGCCAATCCCCAGCCATGGCTGCTCCAACCATAAATGGAGACCGATGTTCCATAGCATGATGCGGATGGATGGGGTGTCTTCGGTGACTGCGGCCAAAATATGTTCCAGCATACTGTTGTCTGTTTGGTCGGGGGCGATGGATGCGATCCCCCAGCTTAATATTGCACCCAAGATGAGGGTGCGTGACAGAGTGATCAGGCAGCCTTTTTCAAATTTGGTCAGGATCCATATTAGCAGTGCGGCCAATATCAGGACGATGAGTCCGCTCCGGCTAGCGGTGAGGAAAACGCCCGCAATAGGCAAGATGGTGGCAAGTTCCCACCACAGTTGCTGGCGGGATGCCAGCGCATATCTCCAGAGCGGGATGATTGTGAAGACAAGAAATAGTGCTTGTTGATTTTGCTGGCGCAAGGGGCCAGGAAAGTGGGCTGTTTTGTTCGACCAAAAGAGAAATAGTCCATTGCCACCACGGAAAAATTGCAGATGAAACGCCTCAATTAAGGCATAGATTAGGTACAGGTGGGCAAATAGCGCCAGCAATAGCAGCCAGTTTTTGCTGGAAAACCATCGATTATTCTCTCCTCGTAGCATGGCATAGACTAGCCATGCCGCAGTTAGGTAGAGAGATTGCCGCCACACAAACCACGGCGCTTGTGCCGATTGGGTGGTGAGCAAAACCGCTCCAGGAAGCAGGCATAGCAGCAGAAACAATCCGCCATAATAGTCACGGGTAGTGTTGGCAGATGGTTGGGATTGCCACATCCATGCCGCAGCAAAGAGCGCGGTGGATAGTGCAGCAAGGTTTCTGGTGATGGCATCGGGGAGGATGTCAGGAAGGATGAATGGCACCAGAAAGAACGGGATCCATGCAAGAGGTAGGAGTCTGGATGGGTTGGTGGCCATGGTGTTGGGTAGACTAGCCTTCGTTGGGAATGAAGTGAATAGAACTTATGAGAATCGGTGCTGGAGGGAAGGTAAGCAAGATTAAGATCGGGGGGGAGTA
>JAUZRF010000111.1 GCA_030950645.1 Mariprofundales bacterium | reverse complement strand
GACATAACTGCTGTGTAATGGTGTTGGCTGCTTGCCGATGGCGAGGTGCCCAAAAAGAGCATCGAATTGATCTGCTTTGGCGATGTCGTAGTAATTTTCGAGCATGGAGAGCAGCAGGGATTTGCCGAAGCGGCGCGGACGGAGGAAGATAAGTTGATCCCCAGCGCGTTCAATGTCTGGTATTAAATGGGTGCGATCAATGTAGAATAGTTTATTCTCGATGATGCGTTGAAAATCAGAAACGCCGTAGGGAAATTGCATGGTTGCACCTCGTGATATTCTTGAACCGGAGGCGAAGATTAGCATGGGAGTGCAAGGTTGTCGCCGCAACTCTCTCAAATTACGGTTACAAGTTCACTATAGTAACGCTTACACCGTCGCTTTTGTATCAATTAATGGTAACTACTCAGCGCACTCCCGGTTTTCCCGATAGCGGCGTTGAAAAATGCGCATTTACGGGATGTTTTTAATGGGGGCTGAGTAGTTACCATTTAATTATATATGCTATTAAGCTGTCCTTCCATCTTTGCAGCTTGGAATTCATTTTTTATTGATGAACTCCAGAAAATAAAATACAGCCAAATTTTGAAAAAAGAGTTTTCGACTTGGCTCTAGTTACAGCGCTGTTAAGGTTACGGGCTGCATGTGGGCTGTGATGGAGGGGATGGCTATGATAAAAAAAGTGATGATTATTGATGACGAGCCGGAGGTGCGTTCGGTACTCGGCGATTTTACTGAGCTCTATTTTCAGAAAATGGGAGGGGAGTGCAGGGTTGAGCTGTTGGACAGTCCGGTTGAGGCGCTGTTCTGCCTCACTGATGGCAGGGCTGGCTATGCGGCCATTCTGCTTGATGTTCGCATGCCGTTGATGGGTGGTGATGATGTTTTTCGGGCGATCTTAAGTATGGATACGGCAATGGCGGCTAGGGTAGTGTTTGTGACCGGATATGCGGATGATGTGAAGAGGCATTATCCTGATCGTGAACTGACTGTGTTAATGAAGCCCTTTAGTTTTGAAGCCTTTTCCCAAGTGATGACCAAGGTGCTGCAACCCGCAGCGTGACACTCCCTATTCAGCCGGCATCAAACCGCGAGTTACGGTTTTCATTGACGCTGTTTTGGGCGCTGTTGCTGTTGCTGGTGGTGCTCATTTATCACGATGATTGGCAGCAAGGCTGGGTGATGTTGCGTGATGGGGTGGCCCAGCGGGTTGCACAGTGGATCCCTGAAGCGCGCGTGACGATGGCGCCTCAGCAGAAGGTGGTTGCCGCTTTGCACCCGAAGGTGGCTGCAGATTCACGCTCTGCGGAACCAGACTCTGTGGAGCTAAAGGCGCAGCCAGCTACGGTGGGTGATGTGATTGCATCGCTGTCTCCAGCGCCATTGCCAAGGCCCACGGTGACGGTTGTGCCGGCTGTGCGTCCGCACCACGAATATTTCATTCAGTTGGCGGCGTTTGGGCAGCAAGCCGATGCCGAAAAGTTGGCGCAAGCCCTACTGCTCGATCACGAACGGCCCCAAGTGAGCCATCATGGCCAGTGGTGGCAGGTGCGTTTGCTGGGGTTTCGGGATCGGCGAACAGCCGAGGCACTAGCCAAGAAATTGGCGCGTCGTTTTTATATTCAACCGATAGTGCGCCGTGGTAGCTAGCGCCTTGATTGCAGTGGGTGCGAACCTTGGTGCGGTGACGGAGACGCTGGTGGCGGCGCGCGCCGCTTTGATGGCTGCAATGCGGATTACGGCATGCTCATCACTCTATCGTACGCATGCCGTTGGCCCGGGTACGCAGCCGGATTATCTCAATGCGGTGGTGGCGGTAACGGTGGAGATGGCTGCGGTACCATTGTTGTGCTGTCTGCATGCGATTGAGCACGATCATGGCCGCCAGCGCGATCTGCGTTGGGGTGCGCGCACCCTCGATCTGGATCTGTTGGCGTATGATGCGCAGTGTAGTGAAGATTCCGAGCTGTTATTGCCGCATCCGCGACTGCAAGATCGGATGTTTGTGTTGGCTCCGCTTGGCGAAATCGCGCCGGATTGGCAGCATCCGCAGTTGCAAACTTCGGCAAGTGTGCTCAAACAGCAGCTGATGGCGCAAGGTGAACCCGATGTGGCGCCATTGCTGCAGCAGGCTGCTCCCGCTTGGTACACCGCGCCGTTTTTTTAACTTTCCGTAACTACTCAGCTCACGCCTTCTTTTCCTGATAGCTGCGTTGAAAAATGCTCATTTACAGTAGAGCCTCTTGCAACACTCATGAGCGGCGATTGGCTGCCCCACTTCGGCGCATTTCCAGGCTGGAATTTCGGTGCATGGAACCACCATGCCCCTCATTCCATCCTGAAAATGCACTCGAAGTGGGATTGCCACTCATCCACCCAGAGTTTTGCAAGAGGCTCAGTAGTAAACTCCGCTTTTTCGTCTTACTGTCAGAAAAATAAGGCGCAATCTGAGCAGTTACGGCTATTTTCGGGTAGGGTGCTGAGTAGTTACGAATTTCCGACGGTAACCGCTTGCGGGCCGAAAACGGAGGTGTTTTGATATGGTGAAACATTTTACTGCAGCCAACTTGCGCCAATGCAAGGAGGCTGGAGAAAAACTATGCTGGCTCACCGCCTACGATGCCCCATCGGCACAGATTGCCGAGGCGGCGGGGGTGGATGTGCTGTTGGTGGGGGATTCCCTTGGCATGACCCTGCTTGGCTTTGACTCCACTATTCATGTTACCCTGGAGATGATGGCACACCATGCCGCAGCAGTGGTGCGTGGCAGGCAGCGCGCGTGGGTGGTGGTCGATCTTCCTTTTGGTAGTTATCAGGGCTCGCCCGAGCAGGCGTTTGCGAGTGCGGTAACCCTGTTGCAGCAGACCGGCTGCGATGCGGTGAAGTTGGAGGGTGGGGCGGCTATGGTGGAGACGGTGCGCTTTTTGAGCGCGCGAGGTCTCGCGGTGGTGGCGCATCTCGGGCTGTTGCCGCAGTCCATTAAACAGTTGGGTGATTATCGCCGCCAAGCTACCGACGGAGCCACGGCAACGCGTTTGCTAGATGATGCGGAGGCGCTGGCTGGTGCTGGGGCATTGGCGCTGGTGTTGGAGTCGATTCCACACGACTTGGCGGCAGCGGTGACGGCGCGCATTGCCATCCCTACTATCGGTATTGGCGCTGGCACTGGCTGCGATGGTCAGGTGCTGGTGTGGCATGATCTGCTCGGACTTTCGCTGCGTAATCCACCATTTGCTCCCCAGTTTTCGGATCTTCGTAGTCAGGCTGAAGCCGCGATTGGTCGCTGGTGTGGTGCCGTGCGGCAGGGGGAGTTCCCGCCTGTCTCATGAAGGTGGTGCAGGATTCAAATTTGCTGGCAGAGGCGCTTGATGGTTGCCATCAACAGGGAGCCGTGGCTTTGGTGCCAACCATGGGCGCGTTGCACGATGGCCATCTGGCACTCATCCGGCGCGCTCGTGAGTTGGCCGATACCGTGGTGGTATCGAGTTATGTCAACCCGCGCCAGTTCGGAGCCGGCGAAGATTTTTCGGCGTATCCACGAACGGCAGAGCAAGATGCCGCCCATTGTGCTGCTGCTGGGGTGGATCTGCTATTTGTCCCCAACACGCTCTATGTGGATGGTGGTGCGAAGGTGTCGTTGATGGTGGATGAGTCATTAAGCAGTTGTTTATGTGGCCGTTATCGTATCAGTCACTTTGATGGTGTGGCGACGGTGGTGGCGATTCTGTTCCACTTGGTGCGCCCGAATGTCGCGCTGTTTGGCATGAAAGATTACCAACAATTACAGATTATTCGACGCATGGTTGGTGATCTGTGTTTTCCAGTTCAGATTGAGGCGGGGGCGACAGTGCGCGAGGCCGATGGCTTGGCTATGAGTAGCCGCAATTTGCGCTTGGGTGGCCAAGGTCGGGCATTGGCTCCGACGATCTACCGGGTGATGGATGCGTTGCGTCAGCAGTGTGTCGCGGGGGAGATTTCGGTGGCGGTGTTGGAGCAGTCTGGGTGTGAGGCGCTGCGTGCGGCGGGTATTGATGTCGAGTATTTGGAGATTCGCGATGGCGATGCGTTGCAGCGCATGTCGGTGGTGGATCGTGCAAGCAGGTTGTTTGTTGCCGCCCGCATTGATGGGGTGCGGCTGATCGATAATCTTGCGTTGGGAGCGTGATGTGCAGCTGACCATGTTGAAATCCAAGTTGCATCGGGTGCGGGTTACCGCTGCGGAGTTGGAATATGAGGGGTCTTGCGCGATTGATGCGGCACTAATGGCTGCGGCCGATATTTTGCCATTCGAGCAGTTGCAAATTTACAATGTGAGCAATGGCGAGCGCTTTACCACCTATGCCATTGTGGCTGCGGCGGGATCGGGCACGATTTCGGTCAATGGTGCGGCGGCACACAGGGCTGCGGTAGGTGATCTGTTGATTGTTTGCACCTATGCCACGATGGATGGTGCGCAGGCTAGGGAATTTCAACCGACAACTCTGTTTGTCGATGGTGATAATGGAGCAAGATAACCGGAAGCAATCTGAGCAGTTACAGCCATTTTTGGGTAGGGTGCTGAGTAGTTACATTGGAGGGGATGAAAATGCGGATAGAACATGATTCGATGGGGACGATTGAGGTGCCGGATAGTGTGCTTTATGGCGCCCAAACGGCGCGAGCACTGGCGAATTTTCCAGTATCTGGCATCCGCTTTCGTCGTGAGTTTATTCGTGCGTTGGGGGAGATTAAACGCGCGGCGGCCACTGTGAACAGGAAGTTGGAGGTAGATCAACGCAGCGCGATCATCGCCGCTTGCGATGCGGTGATTGCAGGTGCCCTCGACGACCATTTTGTGCTCGACATCTTTCAGACCGGTTCGGGCACCTCGACCAATATGAATGCCAATGAGGTGATTGCGCATCGTGCCATGCAGTTGGATCCGGGGGTGGCGGTGCATCCCAATGATCATGTCAACCAGGGGCAGTCCTCCAATGATGTGATTCCTACCGCTATTCATGTTGCGGCGGCGGATGTGCTGGTAACACAACTGCTGCCTGCGCTTCATCATTTGGAAGGAGCCTTGGCGGAGAGGGCAGAAGCCTTTGCCGGCGTAATCAAAATTGGGCGAACCCACTTGATGGACGCGACTCCGATCACCTTGGGGCAGGAGGTCTCGGGCTGGGCGCGTCAGGTGGCACTGGCTGGCGAGCGCTTGGCATCGGTGTTGCCACGCCTGAGTGAGCTGGCACAGGGTGGAACCGCCGTTGGCACCGGGCTCAATACCGAGGCATCCTTTGGTGCTGCGATGGCTAAGGAGTTGAGCGCGCGCTACCACATCACCTTTGTTGAGGCGGAGAACCATTTTGAGGCGCAAGCGGCGCAAGATGCGGCGGTAGAGCTCTCTGGCCAGCTGCGCACGGTGGCGGTGTCACTGATGAAGATCGCCAACGATGTGCGTCTGCTTAATGCAGGGCCTCGTTGTGGAATTGGTGAACTCAAGGTGCCAGCGGTGCAGCCGGGTTCCTCGATTATGCCGGGTAAGGTGAATCCGGTGATGGCAGAGTCGTTGGCGATGGTTTGTGCCCAAGTAATGGGGAATGATGTGGCGATTGGGATCGGTGGCAGCTCGGGGTTGTTGGATCTCAATGTGATGTTGCCATTGATTGTGCATAACCTGTTGGAGTCTGAGGTGTTACTGGCCAATAGCTGTCGGCTGTTTGCTGATCGCTGTATCGCGGGCATGGAGGCGAATCGGTCGCGGTGTGCGGAACAGGTGGAGTGGAGCATGAGTATGGTGACTGCGTTGGCGCCAGTAGTGGGCTATGATCGTGCTGCTGCCTTGGCTAAACAGGCGGTTAGCGAGGGGAAAACGGTGCGCACACTTTGTCAGGAACAGGGCGTGTTGTCCGAACGCGAGCTGGAATCTTTACTTGATCCAGCCGCGATGTTGCACCCAAAAGCATGAGAAAGGTTGACATAGGGTGGGGTGGAAACCCTATAGTTCGCCGCCGCTGAATACATGATGTTCGGGGGAACTTGGTTTTTGATAATGCATTGAGGAGGGAAGTGTTACAGATGAATAAAGCAGATTTGGTGAATATAGTATCCGCAGAGGCGGGGTTGTCTAAGGCGGATGCAAGCAAGGCTGTTGATGCAGTGATTTCTGGTATTGCTGGCGCGTTGAGCAGCGGTGATAGCGTCGCTTTGGTGGGTTTTGGCTCGTTTGTGGTCTCTGAGCGCGCAGCGCGTACCGCACGCAATCCTCGTACTGGTGAGGCCATTGAGGTGGGACCATCCAAGGGGGTGCGCTTTAAGGCCGGAAAGGCCCTTAAGGATGCTGTGAATTAGTTTTTAAAATTTTAGAGGGGCTTTGCAGGGCTCTTCTGTCGTTTGGGCGCTTAGCTCAGCTGGGAGAGCAACGGCCTTACAAGCCGTAGGTCGCAGGTTCGAGCCCTGCAGCGCCCACCACCTATTTATAGGTTTTATACTACCTGGAGTGGTAGTTCAGTTGGTTAGAATGCCGGCCTGTCACGCCGGAGGTCGCGGGTTCGAGTCCCGTCCGCTCCGCCACTATTGATGTGCAAAAAGGCCGCGTAACTTTCAAAGATGCGCGGCCTTTTTATTTGTGCGATTGCATGAATGCAATGGTAACAACTCAGCACCCCTTGAAAATATTCCGTAACTGCTCAGATTGCTTCTGATAGCAAGGTGAAAAAGCGGAAGTTTACTACTGTTAAATGCGCATTTTTCAACGCCGCTATCGGGAAAACCGGAAGCAATCTGAGTAGTTACAATGAAAGAAAATGAATTTGGGAGTAATAACATGGCGAAAACACTGAATGCACTGGCAACAAAAGGTGAACATGGCTCAGCGATGATGCCGATTATTCAAGGGGTGGGACGCGCAGGCGTGGAGATATCGTACCTGTTGCGTGGTGCAGTGTTTCGTGACGCGCTTGGTGCGGCAGGTGGCGAGAATGTGCAGGGAGAGCAGCAGCAGAAGATTGATCTGCTCTCGGATGAGATTTTTCTCGAAGAGATGCGTTCTACGGGTTATGTTTGTGCGGTCGGCTCCGAGGAACAAGCGGATTTGCAGGTGGTTGATGAGTATGCCGATGCCGATTGGATCGTGCTGGTTGATCCCCTCGATGGCTCGTCCAACCTCGATATTGATGGCCCTGTTGGTACGATCTTTTCTATTGTACGGCGCAAGAGTCGCGGCACGACACCGCAAGAGTCCGATTGCCTGGTCGCGGGCAATGAAGTGGTGGCGGCAGGGTATGTATTGTATGGCCCATCAACGATGCTGGTGTGTTCGGTTGGTGAGGGGGTGGATGGTTTCACTTGGAATCCCAATAGCGCTCGCTTTGAGCTTAGTCATGCCAACATGCGTATTCCGGCTAGCGGTGGCTATTATTCGGTCAATGAGAGCAATGCTGACAGGTGGCTGGGAGGCGTGGGGGAGAGTTTGCAGCGGATGAAGACGGAGACGGGCTTGGGGATGCGCTATGTTGGTTCGATGGTGGCGGATATGCATCGTACCCTGTTGAAGGGCGGCGTATTTTTGTATCCCGCAGATGAGACGAACCGTACGGGCAAACTGCGTCTGCTTTATGAAGCTATTCCGATGGCTTTTTTGATTGCGCAGGCTGGTGGCAAGTCGATGACCTCAGCGGATACTTCAGTCCTTGATGTGCAGCCTGAAGCGCTTCACCAGCGGGTACCCGTCTATCTCGGATCTTCATCGGCGGTGGATTCGCTGCTCGGCTAGTTTTTTCATTGCTGGGCAGATCGCTTAGCTTTTACCTTCGTTCTGTAGGGTGTGATGCGGTCAGCGCCGCACACCTTGCAGCGCTATCTTTGCAGCAAGATGTGGTGCAAGATGTGCGGGAAGAGGGTGTGCCAACGGTTGCTGTCGCTAAGATTGCGATACCAACAGCCTCTTCTGATTTGACGACCGCACCGGTTTGGGACGAATTGGTACAGCAGGTGGTACATTGTACTGCGTGCGACTTGGCGCAGGGGCGTAGCCAAACCGTCTTTGCCAGTGGCAATCCCCATGCCGACCTGTTGTTGATCGGAGAGGCCCCAGGGCCTGATGAGGAGCGGCAGGGTGAGCCATTGGTTGGCCGACCTGGTAATTTGCTTACCCGTATGCTGGCGGCAATTGGGCTGGTGCGGGAGCAGGTATTGATCATCAATGTGGTGAAATGCCGCCCGTCCAACAATCGCGATCCTCGTCCACAGGAGATCGCCTCTTGTCGCCATTTTATGGATGCGCAAATTGCATTGGCACAACCTAAGGTGATTGGCCTGTTGGGTCGGCTGGCGGCCTGTGCTGTGCTGGCGCAGGATGCGCCGTTGTCGGTGTTACGGCACCAGTGGCACCAGGTAGGTGGTATTCCTACCTATGTCACCCATCACCCATCTTTTTTGTTGCGATCACCCCAGCAGAAGGCGCAGTCATGGCAAGATCTGTTGCAGATCAAGGCTAGGTTGGATGCGGTTGGTGGGCTGGATGCTACTGGCGCTGCTTCTTTTTGCCCTGCTTCTTGAGACGGGCTTCCAATGTTGTGCTGGCATGCCAGTGGCGCAAAATCATGATGCGGGTTCCTCCACCGCGTTTTTGCTGGCATGCGGGGCAGGTGAGGTAGGCTAGAAAGAGCTCTTTTGGCATGCGGGCGGAATCGAGGAGCTCGGATTGCATGGTGCGTATCGCCAGTTTGGTCTTCCCGACATCGCCGTGGAGGAGTTTGCAACGCACTTGATAGGGGTTGGGTAGGCGGATTAGTCCGTGTAACGGCGAACTCTCCTCTTGCAGTGGGCACAGTAGCTGGCCATGAAACATCCCCGTTTGGCTGAATACGATGCCAGGCCAGCGTTCATGCAATCCTTGGTGGATGATGGTCTCGTACTGGCGGTGGAGCTTCGCTTCAAATCCAATCGGCATGTGCAGGAACATCGCCATGTTGGTTTTTTGCATCAGGGTACCACCGAGGTCGATGTCGCGCCCATCCCAGTCAGGATACTCCGGTGGGCAGCCGCATGCAAGGCGCTTCATTGGCGAGCTCAATCGTTGTGGTCTTGTAACTACTCAGCCCACTCCCGGTTTTCTCGATAGAGGCGTTGAAAAATGCTCATTTACAGTAGTAAACTCCGCTTTTTCGCCTTACTATCAGAAAAACCGGAAGCAACCTGAGCAGTTACAGTCATTTTTTGGTAGGGTGCTGAGTAGTTACATGGTCTTCTTTATAGACATCCTTCAGTGTTAGTAAAACATTGGCCAGATAGACCCAAAATCCAACAGCTAAGATTGAGGCGGAGACCGAAATTACTGGGCCGTAGAAACGGTGTATTGCCGGGATTTTTGCTGGGTCTGTCAGCCATAGATTGCCCTCAATGATGCCGAAAGTCATTAGTGCAATGTAAAAGGCGCTGACACCAATGGTTGTCCACCAGAATGAGTGTTCAGCCATGCGTTGTGAGTGGATCGGTTTGCCGGTGATTTTGGGTAGCATGTAATAGGTCACCGCCATGCCAAGAATGGTAACCCCACCGACCAGATTGATGTGGGCATGTGCTAAGGGGTCGATCATGTGGCCGGGTCCGCCGTAGGGGCTGCCGATGGAGTCGAGCCAGGCGCGTACTGTAGGAATGACCTGTAGTAATCCATGTACGGTGCCAACGAAGAAGGATAACACGGACATAACGAGAAATTTAACTAGATAACGGTTTTGAAGATGGGAGGTAGTCATGGTTGAAATGCTAGTTGTCGCTTGGCAGTGGCGCAACTGATCACTAGCTTGGCGTCATGCCAACATCTATTTTGCTCGTATTGACCAGTTTTTGTGTGATGGGGTTGGCATGGTTTTTCCACAGCCGTCCTCGGATTCATGTGGGGCTGATGAGTACGGTAATGTTGTTTGACTTGCTGTTTCCAGTTTGGCTCTATTTCACCCATGATTGGGGAAAGCGTCTGATTGATGAGGGAGCGATCACCTCGTTTGGCGTATGGACGCACTGGGGGCTGGCGATTATGCTATTGATACTCTATGGGCTGCAGATCGGTTTGGGTCGAGGGTTGTTGCGTGGCGAAGATGGGCGGCGAATTGAACATCGTCAGCAAGCCATCGGGATTGTCTGGCTGCGCCTATTGGTGTTTGCCAGTGGCGCGATGTTGATGGCATCGGCATAGAGGGGTGATGGCCTTGAGATTACAAAATTGTCATCGTAGGGTTAATAAACTATCATCATGAGATCATCGAATTGTCATCTTGGGGTTGCCAAGTGATTTTTACTTGGCAGGGTACCGCACTATTGCTATTGATTGTTCGGCGTTCGCATGAGCGGATTTAATTATCTTAGGGAGGTTTTATAAACGATGGAAGAGTTTATTAATGGGTCTACAATGTTTCAGAACGATATGTTTTGGAAGATGTATGCGTTTCTTATCGTGTTCTTTATTGGTATTGCAGTCATCAATTACCGATCTGCGTGCAAAAAAAACGATCCGATTGAGTAGCTAGAGCCTGCTTGTAGGTTGTTTGATTATAAACCAAAAAACAATGGAGGGAAGATAATGAAAGGATTGATGGGAGTTGCTGGAGCATTGGCTTTTGTGCTGATTGCCGGTGTACCGCTTGCCGCGCAAGCGCAGAGCGACGAGGGGAAAGCGATAGGTAGCGCTGACCGTGGTCGGGTGATTTTTCAAAATGGTAAGGGTGATAATGTCCCTGCCTGTTCCAGTTGCCATGGTGTAGATGGCTTGGGTAGCGATGATATGGGCACTCCGCGTCTTGCCTATCAGGTGGACACCTATATTCTTAAGCAACTGGAAGATTTCGCTCACGATAGGCGTACCGATAATACTATGAGTGCAATGAATGATATTGCCAAAGGTCTTACAGCGCAGGATCGTAAGGATATGGCGGCCTATGTGAGCACCTTGAAGACCCCGTTTATGGGTTCTGATCTTGATGCCTTGCGTGCGAACGATGTGAAGGTTGGCGAGCCATACAAGGGTGAGATTATCGCACATTTTGGTCTGCCTGACCATGGTGTGCCAGCGTGTAAGAGCTGTCATGGTTACAATGGTCGCAGTGCTGGTCGTCTATTCCCGGCAATTGGTGGTCAGCGCTATGTTTATCTTAAGCATGAGCTTGAGGCATGGCGTAAGGGTGCTACCGGCTCAAGGGCGGATGCGGCGCGTTACAACGATTATATGGGGTTGATGCGTGGTGTAGCTTCGCATTTGACGGATGAGGATATTGACAATGTTGCAGCATTTTTGACTTCGGCTAAGCCCGTCTCTCCGGGTAATCCGCGGGCACCGGTGCGTAATTGAGGTTTTTTATATAGCCTCTAGTTCATCTTGAACGGAACTCACCTACGGGTGAGGCTACGGAGCGGGGGCAATTTGCCCCCGCTTTTTTTTGGCTGCTATTTCTGGAAAAGGGGGCGCTATGGATCAACAACAGCTTGAGCGTTTGCAAGGGACATGGAAGCGGCAGATACGGTTCTATAGTGTATCGATGATACTTGGTCTGCTACTGCTGGTGTGGTGTGTATCGCATCTCCGCGCCGCAGATCATGCTCAGCCATGGTTGATGGTATTGTCCGTGTTAAGCGGTTTAGCCTTATTTGGCGGGCTGTTTGGCTTTGGGCTAGCATTGTTTTTCAACATGTGGCACAAGCAGTAAACAGGTGATGATTCGTCCACCAACCTTTGCGTTGCTGTGGATGGCATGGCTGTTTTGTGTGTTATCTGCTCCAGCGATTGCTGCGGATATGCATGCCGAACTGCACCAAAACAGGCAGCAGCAACAGGCGATTCAGCGTATCCAGAGGCATCTTCAGAGCAAGGTGGGTACGCTTGCTACGCAGACTCAGAAGCTAGATCAGGCACTTCTTTTGGCTTCTGCGGCCTTGCAAAAGAACCGCGCGGAGCTGGTGAAGATGGATCAGATGCTGCGCAAATTCGAGGATGAACGCGCAGCACTTCAGCAGCATATGGATGCACTGCAACAGGATATTGCTGGTGAGGCCAACGCTGCCTGGATGCATGCGGGACGAGAGGTATCTTGGCTTGATGTGTTGGCAGGGGTGCCAATAGAAGAGATTCCCCATCGTAAATATATGATTGAATTGTTGATGGCGGCACATGAAGAGAAAAAAACAGCACTGACTACCGCAGTAATTCAGATGAATCGTGTGACCCATCAGGTTGTCGCGCGCCGTAAATCATTGGCTGAACTGCGGCGCAAGCAGCAGCAGCAAAAAGCCGCATTGAAAGATAAACAGCGGCAGAAGCGGAATATGTTGCAATCCCTACACCGCAAACAACGGCATGGTGATCAACAATTGCGTCAACTCCAGGTGCGCGCGAAATCGCTCAAACACCTGCTAGCGCGTTTGAAAGCCCAAGCTTTAAGTTCTCGGGCGAATCGCTTAAAGCATGTGTCGGTGCGCCGATTGCGGGGAAAACTTCCTTGGCCAATATCGGGTCATCTGGTCGCAAGATTTGGTTCCAGACAGAAGATTGGTGGCCGTTTGCAAGGGGTGAGAATTGCACCGACACACCACCATACCAAGGTGCAAGCGATTGCGGCTGGACAGGTGAAGTTTGCTGGATGGTTTGGCGGGTATGGCTTGATGATGGTGGTGGATCACGGCAACGGCGTGATGACGATTTATGCGCATAACCGTGCGCTGTACCATCAGACTGGGGATTGGGTGAAGGCGGGGGATTTGTTGGCGCGTGTCGGCTCTACCGGCTGGGTGGAACGACCTCAGCTCTATTTTGAGTTGCGCGATCATGGCAAACCCGTTGATCCGCATCTGTGGTGTCGACGGTAAATAGGGGTGATGGCATGGTAACAAGGATGAATCCACTCCTGGCATGGCGAGAACTGCCGGATTTTACTGTGATTACGCCGGAGCATGTGTTGCCTGCGTTGGCGCAGGCGTTGGCGATGCAACACACCATGCTACATCAGCTACTGGATCATTCAGATAGCGCCCCCAACTGGGAACGCGTGATGGCGCCACTCTCGGCAATGGATGATGCACTCGATCGGGTATGGGGGCCGGTGACGCATCTGAATGCGGTATGCGATAGCGACGGGTTGCGTGAGGTGTATTCGCAAGGCGTGCAGCAGCTCACTGCTTGGCATGCGGAGTTGGGCCAAAACCGTGAGCTGTTTGCGGCCATCGGTCGGCTGCGGGCGAGTAGTGTGGCGTTTGCGCAACTGACGAAGCCGCAGCAGCAGGCGGTGGATCATGCCCTGCGCGACTTTCGCTTGGCTGGCGTGGAGCTTGCGGGTGATGCGCGAGAACGGATGGCCACGATCCGAATCCGTTTGGCGGACTTGGCGACCACCTTTGAGCAACATCTGCTTGATGCTACCCGTGCTTTTTCTATGCATATTTCCGAGCAGAACGCGTTGGTGGGCTTGCCGCAGGCGATCATTGATGCGGCGCATCAGCGGGCAGTGGATGATGGCAAGGATGGTTGGATATTCACCCTTGATATCCCCTCCTACCTCCCATTTATGCAGTACAGTGCATGCCGGGATTTGCGTGAAAGGCTCTATCGCAGCTTTGTCACCCGGGCGAGTGATGGTGTGTTGGATAACACACCGCTTATCAAGGAGACGCTGCAACTGCGCCGTGAGTTGGCGGAGCTGCTTGGCATGGCACACTATGCCGATTACTCGTTGGCAACCAAGATGGCCACATCGGTGGATGAGGTGCGCAGTTTTTTACTCGATTTGGCGGATCGTGCCCGGCTTGCGGCGGAGCGCGATTGGCAAGAGCTGCAGCAATTTGCCCGCGATACGCTGGATCTGGATCCGCTAGAGGCGTGGGATATTCCCTTTGTCAGTGAGCGATTACGGCAGGCGCGTTATCAGATCGATCAGCAGCAGTTGCGGCCATGGTTTCCGCAACATCGGGTGCTGGATGGGATGTTTGGTATTGCACAACGGCTCTACGGGGTGCAAATTCGTCCGGCTAACGCTCCATTATGGCACGATGATGCCCGGTTTTTTGAGGTGTTGGATGGGGATGGTCAGCGCATCGCCGCCTTTTGGCTGGATCCGTATGCCCGCCCGCATAAGCGCGGAGGGGCGTGGATGGATGGCTGCGTGGTGCGTTGGCGGAATCTCGATGGCGAACTTCAGGTTCCGGTTGCTTATCTGGTGTGCAATTTTGATCGTCCGCTTGGCGATGCGCCTGCGCTTTGGACCCACGATGAGGTGGTGACGCTGTTCCATGAATTTGGCCATGGGCTTCATCACATGCTGACGACCATTGATGTGCGACCCGTCTCAGGCATCAATGGTGTACCATGGGATGCGGTCGAGCTGCCAAGTCAGTTCATGGAGAATTTTTGCTGGCAATCGGAGGGGTTGGATCTGATCTCTGGTCATGTTGAGGATGACTCGAAACTGCCTGCCGCCATGCGCCAGCGCCTGTTGGCGGCGCGCGATTTTCATAGCGGCTTGCAGACGCTACGCCAGATTGAGTTTGCACTGTTTGATCTTGAGCTGCATTCAGAATTTGATGTCGATGGCAGCGAGTCTGTTGATGGCCTATTGGATCGGGTGCGTGACCGAGTTGCCGTGATCAAGCCGCCATCTTTTAACCGTTTTCCGTGCAGTTTTTCGCATATCTTTGCTGGAGGCTATGCTGCGGGCTATTACTGCTACAAGTGGGCCGAGCTATTGGCAGCGGATGCGTTTGCCGCGTTTGAGGAGGAGGGGGTGTTTAATCGCGATACGGCGGCGCGTTTTCACCACGCCCTGTTGTCGGTCGGTGGTAGCTGCGATCTGATGGCGGCATTTGTCGATTTCCGTGGGCGTAAGCCAACGATTGATGCGCTGTTGCGACATACTGGCTTGGATGCTTCGTAACTACTCAGATTGCGCCTTATTTTCCTGATAGCGGCGTTGAAAAATGCTCATTTACAGTAGTAAACTCCGCTTTTTCGCCTTGCTATCAGAAAAATAAGGCGCAATCTGAGCAGTT
>JAUZRF010000110.1 GCA_030950645.1 Mariprofundales bacterium | reverse complement strand
GTTTTTTTTGACAGCGTCACGCCGCGAGCGGGCACGGCGCCGTTGGCAGCAGCTCAAAGATGGCCCGCATGAAGCGTCGCTTCAGGAGATTGATGCGGATCTGCAGGCCCGAGATGCGCGGGATGCTGAACGGGATGTGGCTCCATTGCTGGCCGCATCCGATGCGATTGTGATTGATTCGACCACCTTGCGGATTGATCAGGTGGTGGATCGGGTGATGGTTGTGCTGGAGCGAAGGGCATTGTTGCAGATGAGCAACTACTGAGCTCACTCCCAGCTTTCCCGATAGCAGCGTTGAAAAATACCCATTTACAGTAGTAAGCTTAAGCTTTTTCACCTTGCTATCAAGAAAAACCGGAAGCGATCTGAGCAGTTACAGCCATTTTTGGGTAGGGTGCTGAGTTGTTACTTTTCATCCTTTGTAGGGATGGGGCGGTTTGGCCAAGGACGGGCCGAGCATAAACCTACGCGGCGTACCAGGGATGGGTGCAAGGCGATATTTTCAGGTGGTAATTTTTAATCATGACAACAATTTCAGCGCAAGAACTATCGAACGATGCCATTCCTGGCGATGCGGTAGTGATGCAACAACCAGCGGCACCGGTGGAGGAGCCGACCCAACTTGAGCCCGAAGAGAACGCTTTGGCGGATGCGCAACCCTCGGTGGATGCCGATGTCGATGCCGATGAAGGCTCGGCCGAGGCTCCACTTGATGCCACCATGGTTGCGCCAATCGATGAAGAGGAGGACTTTAAAACCCTGTTCGAAGCATCATTCAAGGGGAGTGCGCCACTTGATGAGGGACAGCTAACCAACGGTGTGGTGGTTGGCATTGAGGGCGATTGTGTGATTATTGATATTGGTGCCAAGGGCGAAGGCGAGGTAGCAATCACTGAATTTGCTCGGGCGGGGATGTCCGGGCCGGTATTGGAGCAGGAGGTCGAGGTGATGGTGGTCGCGATTGGTGGTCGCGATGGCGTGAAGCTTTCTGTGCTCGAAGCGCAGAAACGCCACCATTGGAAGGTGATTGAGGCATCGTTGGCCGATGGCACGCCGTTGGATGCGCATGTGGTCAGTGAGGTGAAGGGTGGATTTCGCCTGACGGTTGGTGGGGTCTCCGCCTTTATGCCGCGCTCAGAAGCCGATGTGCGCCGCCATCTTCAGCCGGAGTTGTTGGTTGGTACCGACTGCAAGGTGGTCGTGCTTGATGCCAGTCGTAAGCCGGAAAATGTTGTGGTTTCCCGTCGTCGTCCCTTGGAGGCAGTGGTTGCGGCTGAACGCCAACTGTTTCTCGAGCAGCATCATGTGGGAGATAAGGTAAGTGGTGTGGTGCGCCGTTTGGTGGATTACGGCGCTTTTGTGGATTTGGGCGGTGTCGATGCGTTGCTTCATATTTCAGACATGGCATGGCGTCGATTGGTTCATCCGTCCGATGTGCTGACGATGGGACAGACGATTCATGTCGAAATTACGGCGTTGGATGTAGAGAAGGGCAAGGTTGCTGTCTCGATGAAAACGCTCCTGGAGGATCCGTGGTTGCATGCCGCTGGATTTTATAGCGAGGGGATGCGGGTGACGGGAACGGTGCTTCGCGTGCTTGATTTTGGCGTGGTCGTTGAGCTGGAGCCGGGGATTGATGGTCTGATCCATAACTCCGAGATGAGCTGGAGCAAGCGCGATGTTAAACCCGCCTCAGTGCTATCTGCGGGGGATGTGGTGGATCTGTCGGTGTTGGAGGTGGATAGCGAAAAACGGCGTATTCGCTTAAGCTTGAAAGAGGTGCTGGAAAACCCATGGCAGGTGTGGATGGGAGAGCATCCGGTTGGTAGCAAAGTGCTGGGAAAGGTGAAAAACATCACGGATTTTGGTTTCTTTGTCGGCTTGACGAAGGAGATGGATGGTCTGGTGCATGTGGGCAACTTGACCTGGCAGGGCGAGAGCGAGGTGGCGCTATCTGAATATAAAAAGGGGCAGGATGTCGAGTGTATTGTGCTCGGTGTTGATGTTGGCCAGCAGCGGATATCGCTTGGCATTAAGCAGCTTCAGGATGATCCTTTGACCCTGTTTCTGGCTGAGTCCAAGAAGGGAGGGCAAGTCAAAGCGCGTGTGGTTGAAGCCGCTGGTTGGGGCTATGTGCTTGAATTGGAAAATGGTATCCGTGCGCGGCTATCGAAACGCGAGCTGCCCAAGGATAATGAGTCGCTTGAGGTTGGTGCGGAGGTTGAGGCGAAGGTTGTTGGTGTAAACCACAAGAAGCGCGAGGTTGATCTGTCGGTGCAGCAGATGTTGCGCGATGAGGAACGGGACGCGATGCGTCACTATCGGAAAGGGTTGGCTGCAGCACCTGCACTGTCAGCTCTTGCACTAGAGTTGCAGAAAAAAATGTTGGATAAGGGAATAAAATGACAAAATCTGAATTGATTGCGAAAATTTCTGATGATAATTCCGGGTTGACCCGCAAGGAGTCTGAGGTGTTGGTGAACACGGTGTTGGATTCCATTGTGGACACCTTGGCACAGGGCAAAGGGGTTGAGTTGCGCGGTTTTGGTAGCTTTACCATTCGTGACCGTCATGCACGAACTGGTCGCAACCCTAAGTTGGGAACTTCGGTGGATGTAGGAGCCAAGGTGGTTCCACATTTCAAGCCGGGCAAGGCGCTGCGTGAACGGGTTCTGTTAACCTAGGAGACTATCCGAGGTAACTACTCAGCTCACTTCCGGCTTTCCCGATAGCGGCGTTGAAAAAAGCGCATTTACAGTAGAAAACCCCGTTTTTCCGCCTTGCCATTTCTTGTTCCCATGCTCCAGCGTGGGAATACATACGGGGGTTAAAACACATGATGAGTATGCTATGCGTTCCCACGCAGGAGCGTGGGAACGAGAAGCGATCTGCGCAGTTACGGGATGGTGATAAAATTAGGGTTGTAGGTGTGCGGTCATGATTAATTGGGTGAATACGCTGATCATCGTGCTGATTACGGCTGGAGCGACGATTTTTGCATTAGCCAATGCCGAGGATGTGACGCTGGCATTTTCTGGTATTGGCCATTTTTCATCTCCGCTCTATGCCCCAGTCTTCGCCGCCTTTGTGTTGGGGTATGTTGGTGGGGTGGCGTCGTTGGCGTTTTCACGGCGTAAACATAAGCGCCGTATTGCCTATCTTGAGCAAGAGCATGCGCGCCTGAGCAGCGAGGTGGAAAACCTGCGCAATATTCCGCTACAGGAAGAGCTTTGACCACCATTACCCATGTCGCGCTGCTATTTTTGGCAGTGGCGGTTTTGCTTGCTTGGTGGGTGTGGAATCAGCGTGAACAGGATGTGGATGACGGAGAGGATGCCGCTGCTAATGACGCTCGCATTACACCGTTGTTGCGAGGGATTAACTATCTGCTGTCCGATCAAGCCGATCTGGCACTGCAGGAGATGGTGCAGGTGGCGCGTCTGCGCTCCGATGCGATTGATGTCTATATGGCTTTGGGCGAGATGTTTCGCTCCAGTGGCGAGATCGGTCGTGCGGTACGGATTCATCAAAACCTGTTAGCTCGGCCGGATATCTCTAGCGATGGCCGATTGCAAGCGCACTTTGCGTTGGGCAGGGATTTTCATACCGGTGGGCTGTTGGATCGTGCGTTGCGCCAATATGATCATGCCTTGGGTATCCAGTCGGATCACCTTCCTTCGCTAGAGGCATCATTGCGTATTCGCGAACAGAGTCGCGAATGGTTGCCTGCAGAGGAGTTGCTGTGCCGTATTGAGCGCATTCGGGGTGAGGAGTCCCATTTTCACCGTGCCTCGCTCTATGCTGAAGAGGCGCGGAGGTGTTGGCGCGATGATCACCATCCCGAAGAGGCAGAGGATTTCGCGAACAGAGCGATCGGACTCGATGCCGCTTGTGCCGCCGCCTACTTGGTGCAATTGGATCTGCTCATTGCTCAGACTGCACCTTGGCAGGCGATTGAGGATCGCTTTACCTTGCTATGGCAACAGTGTCGCCACCATGCAGCCCAGGCGATTCCATCATGGATTGGGCACGACGCGTACCGGGAGGCAAGCACGACCCTGCTGCTTCGTTGTTGGCATGATGGCCATGACGAACAGTTGATGCTGCTATGGTTGGAGCAGCTCTATGCGGCGGGATGTGGATCAAGAGTGAAAGAAATTGTGATGGAGAGTGAGTTTGTACCTGTCTCGTTGCGCGGAGAGATGCGCCTGTTGGCCTTGCGGGAAGAGGGCGATGCGGACAGTCAACGCTTGGCTGAACGCGCCCGCGTATGGCGCAAACAGGTGAAGGATTATCGCTGCCACGAGTGCGGTGTTGAGGTGCGAGAGATGCGCTGGCAGTGCCCGCAGTGCCAT
This sequence comes from Mariprofundales bacterium, assembly GCA_030950645.1. Taxonomy (GTDB): domain Bacteria; phylum Pseudomonadota; class Zetaproteobacteria; order Mariprofundales; family J009; genus JAUZRF01. The sequence goes on along the minus strand of JAUZRF010000110.1, from coordinate 20,097 downwards.
CAGTGGGGTTCGATACGGGCTCAGGAGGGGGGCGGACTTTGAAGGATCGATTGATGGTAGCACTTGATCTGCCCGATGCCTCTGCTGCGTTGGCAATGCGGGATCTACTCGGAGATCGGGTGGGATGGTTCAAGATTGGCCTGCGACTATTTGTGAGCGCAGGGCCAGATCTACTGCGCAGGATTGGCGCAACGCATCGGGTGTTTCTCGATTTGAAGTTTCACGACATCCCGAATACGGTGGCACAGGCGGTGGAGAGTGCGGGGAATTTGGGCGTCTCCATGGTCAATGTGCATGCTGCGGGAGGCGCATCAATGCTTGCTGCGGCGAAAGAGGCATCCAGCCAATTCCCTGCCATGAAGCTGATTGCCGTCACGATATTGACCAGCGATGCGATGGATCAAGCTGCTGCACGCGAGTTGGCGGTTGCACGCGCCGAGATGGGCCGGGTTGCTGGTTTAGATGGTGTGGTGTGCAGCGTGCATGAGGTTGCGGCGATTCATGCTGCGTGTGGCGCGGATTTTCTTACCGTGACACCGGGAATTCGTCTGCTGGGTCAAGATGTTCAGGATCAACAACGGGTAGCCGATCCTGCGGGGGCCATTGCTCAGGGTGCAGATTATCTGGTGGTAGGACGCCCCATCATTCAGGCAGAGAATCCCGCAGCAATGGCAGGGGTTATTTTGCAGCAGATGCGCGGTCTCTAGCGTGCTATGTAATTGTCTTCCCCTGTTTTTTATGCCTGCTGTAGGGTATATTGTTCGGCATGATTGATACTGATGCTGCGATAGATCATCAATGGAAAGGATGCGATTATGACCGCCGTTTCTGAGGAAAAGATTGCACAAACTGTTGCTTGGCTGCAACAGGCGGAGACCGAGTTTGCGCCTCAGGTATTGTTTGCCAGCAGCTTCGGCGCTGAGGATATTGTACTGCTTGATTTGATCAGCAAGCACGCCTCCAAGATCGCTGTGATTACCCTCGATACTGGCAGGCTATTTGCGGAGACTTATGCTTTGATTGATCGCTGTCGCGACCATTTTAAGCTGCCGATTCGGGTGCTGTTCCCTGATGCCTCTGAGGTGGAGTCCATGGTGGCTGCGGACGGGGTAAACCTGTTCTATCACACGCTGGAGGCGCGCAAACGGTGCTGTGAGGTGCGTAAGCTGATTCCGCTGCGGCGCGCGTTGGCCGATGCGGCGGCTTGGATCACTGGGGTGCGGCGTGCGCAGGCGGATTCGCGTGCGGAGATGCTGCCGGTTGAGGATGATGCGGGCTTTGGTCTGCGCAAATTCAATCCGTTAATCGAGTGGACAGAAAGTGAGGTATGGGACTATATTCGCGCCAATGATCTGCCCTACAACCCGTTGCATGATCAGTTTTTTCCCTCCATCGGCTGTGCGCCATGCACCCGTGCTGTCACTGCCGGTGAAGATCCCCGTTCTGGCCGCTGGTGGTGGGAGCGGGAAGATGCGGTGGCCGAATGCGGTCTGCATGTCTCAACATTGACAAGGAAAGCTTAATCATGAATCAACAGAAACTTACCCAGCTCAAGATGCTGGAGTCGGAGTCGATCCACATCATCCGTGAGGTGGTGGCGGAGTTTCGCAATCCGGTGATGCTCTACTCAATCGGCAAGGACTCCAGTGTGATGCTACATCTGGCGCGCAAGGCTTTTTACCCCGCGCCGTTGCCCTTTTCGTTGCTCCATGTGGATACCGGCTACAAGTTCCCAGAGATGTACCAATTCCGTGATTGGTTCGTCAAGAGTGTGGGCGCGGAGCTTATTGTGCGTAAGAATGAGGATGCCATTGCCAAGGGGATGAATCCCAAGGCATTTGGCGTTGCCCGCTGCTGTGGCGCGCTCAAGACCGGTGGCCTGTTGGCAGCACTGGAGGAGGGGAATTATGACGCCGCCTTTGGTGGTGCGCGCCGTGATGAGGAGCGCAGCCGTGCCAAGGAGCGGGTGTTTTCGATCCGCGATGAGTTTGGCCAGTGGGATCCAAAGAACCAGCGCCCGGAGCTGTGGGATATCTATAATGGCAGTATTCATGATGGCGAGTCGGTGCGTGTGTTCCCGCTCTCCAATTGGACTGAGATGGATATCTGGCTCTACCTGCGCCAAGAGGAGATTCCGATTGTGCCGCTCTATTATGCCAAGGAGCGGTTGATGATCGAGCGGGGAAGCATGCTGATTCCGTTCTATGAAGGGATGGAGGATCAGCTGTTGCCGGGTGAGGAGCCGACCATGGTGATGTGCCGTTTCCGTAGTCTGGGCTGCATGCCCTGTTCTGGCGCCGTGCGCTCCAATGCCACCACCATTGATGAGGTGGTGATTGAGGCGGCGGCAGCCAAGCGCAGCGAGCGCGAAACCCGCATCATTGATCATGGAAGCAACTCGATGGAAGATAAGAAAAAAGAGGGGTACTTTTAATGGCTGGCACCCAATGTAACTTTGCACTGAGTGATGAGATCGAGCTGTTGCGGCTGGTCACGGTGGGCAGTGTTGATGATGGAAAATCGACACTGATCGGTCGTTTGTTGGTTGATACCAAGGGGGCGTTTGAAGACCAACTGTTGGCGGTAACGCGCAAAAAGGGAGCGGCCTCCTCCGCCGAGATCGATCTGGCGATGCTGACCGATGGCCTCTCCGCTGAGCGTGAGCAGGGGATCACGATTGATGTCGCCTACCGCTATTTTGCCACCCCTAAGCGCAAGTTTATTATGGCAGATTGCCCGGGGCATGAGCAGTACACCCGCAACATGGTCACCGGTGCCTCCACCGCCAATGCCGCCATTATTTTGGTGGATGCTCGCAACGGTGTGATGCCGCAGACCAAGCGCCACACCCATATTCTCGGCTTGCTCAATGTGCAGCATGTGATTGTGGCGGTGAATAAGATGGATCTGGTTGATTTTAATCAGAAAAAGTATGACGATATTGTCAGTGAACTGCGGGCGTTTTGCTCCAAACAGGGGGTGGAGGATCTAATCTGCATTCCTGTCTCTGCCCTCGCTGGTGACAATGTGGCGCAACCGAGTACCAACATGCCGTGGTATGATGGCGAAACCCTGCTCGTCACCCTGGAGTCGCTCTCTGCCCTGGATGATGTGAATAGCAAACCGTTCCGCTTTCCGGTGCAGCTGGTCAATCGGCCACAGACCGCAGCCTTGCCAGATTACCGTGGCTTCATGGGGCGTATCGCCTCGGGCACGGTTCAGGTTGGCGATGCCATCACCGTGCTTCCTTCGGGCAAGCAGTCCAAGGTGGCCGCTATCGTCACCTTTGATGGTGATCTGGAGCAGGCGTTTGCCCCGATGAGCGTGACGATTACGCTGACGGATGAGCTTGATGTCTCGCGCGGCGATATGCTGGTGCGCAGCGACCAGACCGCACCACAAGGCGAACGCGAGGTGGAGGTGGATCTGTGCTGGATCGGCGATGAGCCGCTCTCGGTGCGCAATAAGTATGTGGTCAAACATACCGCCACCTCAGCCAAGGCAATTGTAAGCGAGATCGTTTATGCCACCGATATCCATACCTTGGAGCATGTCGATGCTGATCAGTTGACGATGAATGATCTCGGCCGCGTGCGCCTCAAACTGCAACGCCCGATGCACTACGACAGCTACCGCGACAACCGCGCCACCGGCAGTTTGATTTTGATCGATACCTTCACCAACAACACCGTTGGCGCTGGCATGGTGGTGTAAGGTTTTAATGTAAGTATTGCTGACACGGTTAGAACGCTTGTATTGACCATTGGTAACTGCTCAGCTCACTCTCGGTTTTCCCGATAGCGGCGTTGAAAAATGCGCATTTACAGTAGTAAACTCCGCTTTTTCGCCTTGCTATCAGGAAAACCGGAAGCAGTCTGAGCAGTTACAGCCATTTTTTGGGTAGGGTGCTGAGTAGTTACCAGCCATCATCACAAACGCATCGTAACTGCGTGGGTATCAATATTGAGGAGGGGGATGGTGGCGCAGGCACTTGATATAGAAGATATCTTGCAGGTTGGCGTGCTGTTGTTGGCGGCGGGGAGTGGCCGTCGTCTTGGAAGTGCAATCCCCAAGCAATATCTTGAGGTGGCGGGGAAGCCGCTGCTGCTGCACACCTTGCGCAGCCTGGAGGCGGAGGAGCGCATTCGCTGGTTGCAGCCGGTGATTGGTGCGGACGATGCCGCCTATTTTGCCGCAGCGGTGGCGGGTCAGGTGTTCACTTTCGCGCTACTGCCGCCGGTGGTTGGTGGATCGGAGCGGGCGTTGTCGATGGTAGCGGGCTTGCGCGCGTTACCGGATGCTGTGGAGATGGTGGCGGTGCATGATGCCGCCCGTCCGCTACCGTCAGCTGCGCTGTTGGCCAATTTGTTGGATGCCGCGCAGACGCACGGTGCTGCGGTGCCGGGGGTGGCGGTGACCGACACCATCAAGGAGGTGGATGATGGGGGGATGGTGGTGCGCACACTAGCGCGGTGTCGCCTTCGTGCGGTGCAGACACCGCAGGTGGCGCGGCGGGAGTGGTTGCAGCAGGCGATTGTTGGTGCAGGTGGGCAGTTATCTGCGTTTACCGATGATCTCTCGTTGCTGGAGGCGGCCGGTTTCCCGGTGCATGTCAGCCTTGGTGAGGCGATGAATCGCAAGATCACCACCATTGAGGATTTCCATTGGCTGGAAGGGATATTACAAAGTGGTCAATGAATCATGGTAACTACGCAGCACCCCAACAGAAAATGGTTGTAACTACTCAGATTGCTTCCGGTTTTTCTGATGGCAAGGCGAAAAAGCGGAGTTTACTACTGTAAATGCGCATTTTTCAACGCCGCTATCGGGAAAACCGGGAGTGAGCTGAGTAGTTACGAATCATCGATGATTGTGATTACTGGTGCTTCGGGAGGCTTCGGTATTGAGTTTGCGCGCCAGTTGGAGCGGCGTGGCCACCCATTGCTTCTGACTGGACGCAATCAACAACGGCTGGAGCGCAGCCGTGAGGCGTTGCAATCGCCACAGCACCACCGCCTGCTGCAAGCAGATCTGGCCACTTCAGATGGGCTTGAGGCGTTGCTGTCAGCAATTGGCGATGCGCCGCTGGCCGGGTTGGTGAACAATGCCGGTTATGGCCTATGGGGGGGATATGCGGAGCGGCAGAGCGATGATCATGCGGCCCTGATTGCCACCGATCTTACTGCGCCCATGGTGCTTACCCACCGCCTGTTGCCTCGGCTCATCGAGACGGGTGGTTTTGTGATCAATGTCTCCTCACTGGCGGGTGAATCCCCGCTACCGTGGATGGCGAGCTACTCCGCGGCCAAGGCGGGGCTCACCTTTTGGAGTGAGGCGCTACGCATTGAACAGCGGGGGGTGGTGCGGGTGGTTACTCTGGCTCCAGGGCCCTCGCCAACTGGATTCCGTGCGGTCTCTGGAATGCCCGATATGCTGGGGGGGTCGTTGCGCACCGAGCCCGCGAAGGTGGTGCATCACGCCCTGACAACCCTTGATGCGGGCGGTGGTTTCTGTGTTCCTGGCTGGCACCATCGCTTGCTTTTTTTGGTACAAAAACTGTCACCCCGTGCGATCTCGATGCGTCTCATGCACCGGTATCTTGCTCCTCGATGACCGCTTCGAAGTGACTATTCCCTATCAAATTCGCGAATCTCGCCGTGCTAAACGGGTGAGCTTGCGTGTACTGCCGCCCGATGGACGGGTGGAGGTGGTGATCCCGTGCGGGCATGATCGTGGCATTGCTCCGCTGATGGTCGAGATGCACCAGCAGTGGATTGAGAATCAACAACGCAAGATGGCCCAGCACCGGCAATCCGTGCCGGAAAACCGTGCCTTGCTCAAGCTGCCGCAGTGTATCCATCTGGCGGCGATTGGTCGTGAAGTGGAGGTTCGTTACGACCATGCCACGGACGGGAAGCCGCAGATGATCTATGACCATTCATCACTGATGGTAACGCTGCAGACAAACGCGGCTTCGCCAAGGGAGGTGGCGCACTATCTGTGTGATTTCTTACAGGTTACCGCCAAGAAGGAGTTGACACCATGGTTGCATGACTTGGCAGTAAGCCATGGTCTGCGACCTGCCAAAGTAACCATTCGTCGTCAGCGCAGTCGCTGGGGAAGTTGCTCATCGAAAGGCAATATTTCGCTCAATGCCAAGTTGATGTTGCTGCCACCTGAGCTGGTGGAGTCGGTGATGTTGCATGAACTGGCACACCTGCGCCATCTCAACCATGCGCCGGAATACTGGGCGTTTTTGGCACAACTTGATGTTGATTACGCCCAGCATCAGCAAGCGATACGCCACTGTGTTGGTAACCTTCCACTATGGGCTGAGGGTAACTACTCAGATTGCTCCCGGTTTTTCTGATAGCGGCGTTGAAAAATGCTCATTTACAGTAGTAAACTCCGCTTTTTCGCCTTGCTATCAGAACAACCAGAAGCAATCTGAGCAGTTACCGCTATTTTCGGGTGGGGTGCTGAGTAGTTACCCGGTTTTTCTGATAGCGGCGTTGAAAAATGCTCATTTACAGTAGTAAACTGAAGCTTTTTCGCCTTGCTATCAGAACAACCAGAAGCAATCTGAGCAGTTACCGCTATTTTTGGGTAGGGTGCTGAGTAGTTGCTGATATTTTATACTTTTCAGGAGATTTTACAATGGCAGATTACAAATTAAATATCGGAGATACCGCGCCGACAACTATCGCCTGCGCAACCTACCCGGATTCCAGCGAAACCACGCTGACGGATTACGCTGGCAAGTGGGTAGTGATCTATTTTTATCCCAAGGATAGCACGCCGGGCTGCACTACTGAGGCGTGTGAATTTCGTGATCGCCAGGCCAATGGTGGAATGGATAACGGCACGGTGGTACTTGGGGTGAGTCGGGACACCATCGCCTCACATCAGCGTTTTGCTACCAAGCAGGAGCTCAATTTCCCGCTACTTTCGGATCCAGATGAGGCGTTATGCCGTGCCTTCGATGTCATGCAGGAGAAAAACATGTATGGCCGCACCACCATCGGGGTGGAACGCTCCACCTTCATCATCGATCCGGCAGGGGTAGTGCGTGCGGTCTGGCGCAAGGTACGGGTCAAGGGGCATGTCGATTTGGTGCTCGATAAATTGACCGAATTAAAGACGGTTATCTGAATAATATCAACTACTTAGAGTTATACCAGAAAATGGCTGTAACGGCTCAGATTGCTTCCGGCTTTTCTGATAGCAAGGCGAAAAAGCTTAAGTACCTCGGTATACCACAAAATGCGTGACCGTTTATCGCTTCAAGGGCGTCACATTTTGCTTGGGATTAGTGGCGGCATCGCCTGCTATCGCAGTGCCGAACTGGTGCGGCTGTTGCGCGCTTCTGGCGCGACGGTGCGCTGTGTGATGACCCGAAGTGCGTGCGAATTTGTCACCCCGCTCACCTTTGAGTCTCTCTCTGGTGAGGAGGTGTTCACCGAACTATTCTCGCTTCACGAACACACCATGGGTCATATCACGCTCGCGCGCTGGGCGGATCTGTTGCTGATTGCGCCCGCTACTGCCCAGCTATTGAGTAAACTAGCGCATGGCGTGGCAGATGACCTGCTTTCCACGCTGGCGCTAGCGTGCAGCGTCCCAATGATCGTGGCGCCGGCAATGAACCCCACCATGTGGCAAGCGCCTCCGCCCCGACAAAATGCCACCCAACGCAATGTGACGACGCTGCGCGCTAATGGGGTAGTGATTGCAGAGCCAGACACCGGCGACTTGGCTTGCGGTGAGGTGGGCACTGGACGGATGCGCCAACCACCACAACTACTCGATGATGTGCGCCGCCTATTGGCCAAGGCTCCGCTCGCGGGTCAACGCTGGGTCATCACCACCGGGCCGACCTGGGAGTCGTGGGATGATGTGCGACTGCTTACTAGCCGTGCCTCTGGGCGTTTGGGGGCAGAGATCGCGCGGATTGTTAGTTTGCTCGGAGCCGAAACGGTGGTCATCGCTGGCCCCGGCGTGCCAGATATTGCCGAAGTGCAGCGCATCAATGTCGAATCGGCCAAGGAGATGGAGCGTGCCGCATTGGCGCACGCCGCCGGTGCGGACTGCTTTGTTAGCGCGGCGGCAGTGGCAGATTATCGCCCCAGCGCAGCCATCAATGGCAAGCTCAAGCGGGCGGAAATGGAGCGATGCTCGCTTCCGCTGACGCAGAACCCGGACATTGTCGCCAAAGTAGCAGCAATGGCGGCACGGCCACGGCAGGTGATCGCATTTGCGGCCGAAGATCTCACCACCGGTGAGTCTCATGCCTTTACCGAAGGGTGGCGCAAGCTGCAAGCCAAGGGGGTGGATGGGCTGGTACTCAACAGCATTCGCAACATGCAGCAGTCACGCGCGGGTGGCTGGTGGCTCCAGCCGGGCGCGGAGCCACAACCCTTGATGGAGTGCGAAAAAAGCGTATTGGCAGCGGTGATTGTCGAACGAATTGTAACGGCTTAGATCACTTCCGGTTTTCCCGATAGCGGCGTTGAAAAATGCGCATTGACAGTAGTAAACTCCGCTTTTTCGCCTTGCTATCAGAAAAACCGGAGGTAATTTGAGCCGTTACAACAAATTATGCAAACGATGATGGAGCGATAATGATGAAACAGATAACCATTACTATTCAACGGTTGGCCAACGGTGATGGCGTGGCACTACCACACTACGCCTCAAGTCACGCCGCAGGGGCGGATATTCGTGCCGCCGTGCGTGATGATCTCGTGCTGGCACCGGGTGCGCGAGCATTGATCCCCGGCGGCTTTGCCATTGCGCTGCCGGATGGATTCGAGGCGCAGGTGCGGCCACGCTCAGGGCTGGCGCTCAAGAAAGGGGTTACGGTGCTCAATGCGCCCGGCACCATCGATGCCGATTATCGTGGGGAGGTTGGGGTGATTCTCATCAACCACGGCTCCGAGCCCTTCACGGTGCAGCGCGGCGATCGCATCGCCCAGTTGGTGATCGCTCCCTGCGTGCAGGCGGCGTGGGAGCTAGCACCAGATCTGGATGAGACCACCCGTGGTGCCAAGGGGTTCGGCAGCACTGGCCACGCTTGAAGTGAATTGTCTCATATTCATGAATACATTTGTAAAGCACTGATAAATAAGGGTAATTAGTTGGAACATTTTCATTTCCTGCGCCCATCCTGGCTATTGCTGATCCCCCTGCTTGGCTGGCTGAGCTATCGTGCATCCCAACGACACACCGATGGTGGTGTCTGGCGCAAGGTGTGCGATCCAGCCCTACTGGAGCGACTTTTGATCGGCACCACGCAACGACGAAGTAAGCTGCCATGGTGGCTATTGGCCACAGCCCTGCTTCTTGCCGCTATTGCGCTGGCAGGCCCTGTGTGGCAACAGCTGACGCAACCCATGTATCGCCAGCAGCAGGCGTTAATTGTGCTACTTGATCTCTCCAACTCCATGCTGGCTGACGATATCAAACCCAACCGCCTTACCCGTGCCAAAGAGAAGTTAACCGATCTGCTTCGTCAACGGCATGAGGGACAAACCGCGCTCATCGTCTACGCCGCTGAGCCCTTCACCATTACGCCGTTAACCAATGATACCCGCACCATTTTGCAACAACTCCCGGTACTCAATCCGGCGTTAATGCCCGCCCAAGGCTCGCGACTCGATAAAGCATTGGAGCTGGCATTGACCATGTTTCGTCACAGTGGTGTGGCACATGGTGATGTGCTGGTGTTAAGTGATGGAGCGGAGGCAGCCAACGCCGCCGCACGCCAACTTCGCAGCCATGGACACCGGGTGAGCGTGCTGGCAATCGGTACCACCAATGGCGCGCCCATCCCAAGTTCGTCGGGTCTGATGACAGACCATGCCGGCAATATTGTGCTGGCCAAAGTCGATTTGGCGGCGATGCGTAAGCTAGCAAAAGATGGCGGAGGGGTGTTTGACACCCTGCGCTTGGATGATAGCGATCTACACCGTCTACAATCGCTGATGGGCAGCAAACACCAAATCGGGAAACAATCCCAACAGGCGTTGGGTAACCAGTGGCGTGAAGAGGCGCCGTGGCTGCTGATACTGCTGTTGCCGCTGGCGGCATTGGGCTTTCGGCGTGGCTGGCTATTACTGATTCCGCTACTGCTGCTGCTGACGCCCCATCCCGCATCGGCAGGAACATGGGAGAATTTATGGCATAACCACAATCAACAAGGCGCATCGTTGTGGCAGAACAAAGCGTATGCCAAGGCCGCAAAGCAATTCCAAAACCCCGCATGGCAGGGTGCCGCGCAATACCGTGCCGGAAATTATCCCGCCGCACTCAAAGCGATGACGAACGACAACTCCGCTGATGGCTGGTACAATCGTGGCAACACCTTGGCCAAGGTCGGCAAACTTGATCAAGCGATCAAAGCCTACGATCAAGCCTTGCAGCAAGACCCCAAACAAAAAGATGCCCGCTTTAATCGTGATTTGGTGCGCAAATTACGGCAGAAAAAACAGCAGAAAAAAAAGCCCAAACACGGATCCAAGAAAACCAAGGGGAAAAATCAACGCAACCACGCTTCGCACCAGCAGACGGATCCAAATAAACAGGGAGCAAAATCTCAACAGAAGCCCCCCCCTAAAAACGGGCAACAGCCCCAACATGCCAAGCCGCAATCGACAGCGCCGAAAAAGAGCAGTAAAAACGGCAAGCCGCCACAAAACACCCCGACTTCGTCAACAAAAAAGAGATCAGGAGACAAGGCCAACCGCGCACCTCAGCCCGCGGCCAAACCCAGCGCAGCAAACAAAAAAAAGCCAAGCTCGTCCCAGCAACCTCAAGCCAGAAAACCACAGGATCATGGAAAACAAGAGCGTCAGCAAGCACAACAGCAGTGGTTACGACGAATCCCTGATGATCCGGGAGGATTGCTACGCCGCAAATTTCTCTATCAGTATCGTCAACAGGGGGCGGCATCGAATGAGAAGAACCCGTGGTAGCAAAAATCAGAGGTAATCAAACAGGGGCGGAGCTCGCCGCTATTTTATGCTGGCGCAGCGTTCTCTGGAGCGGTTGGGGTGCTGCTGTTGAGCTGCCCGCAAGCTGCGGCGATGTCATCGCCTCGGGAGCGGCGCACGGTGGTGCGGATGCCGCGATTGGTCAGGGCCGCAGCAAAGGTGTTGATGTGATCGCTGCTTGAGCCGGTGAAGTCGCTGGCTGGGTGGGGGTTGTAGTGGATCAGGTTGACCCGTTCGCGTCCCCTGTTGACGAAGCGCGCCAGTGCCGCAATATCCTCTTCACGATCATTGACCCCGGCCAGCATGACATACTCCAGCGTGATGTGGCGCTGGGCGGGTAGTGGATAATTATCCAGCACTTGACGCAGTTGGGCTAGCGGGAAGGTGCGGTTGATTGGCACCAGTTGGTCGCGTAGGGCATCGTTGGCGGCATGCAGGGAGATGGCCAGATTGACTGGATACTTCGCGCCCAGTCGCGTGATGCCGTGTACCAGCCCTGAGGTGGAGAGGGTGATTCGACGGCGTGAGATATTGAGTTGATCCAGCAGGGTCTTGAGGGTGTCGTGAACACCTTTTTCATTGCTCATCGGCTCGCCTTGCCCCATGAAGACAATGTGGCTGACACGATTGGCGGACAGGGAAACTGGTAGTGGGTCACGGCGCAGATCGGCCATCACCATGAGCACTTGGGCAACAATTTCGTGACCGGCGAGATTGCCATCAAAGGGTTGGCTGCCGGTGCAGCAGAAGGGACAATCCAGGGTGCAGCCGACCTGGCTGGAGATGCAGACCGTGCCGCGCTCTGGTTCGGGGATGAAAACGCACTCCACCCGTTTGCCGATGCACTTGCCTTGATCGAGCTGGAGCAGGTATTTGCGGGTGCCATCGGCCGATTGCTGGCGGGTGATGAGGGTGAGCGGGTCGCAAAGGCACCATTCTGCCAGTTTCTCTCGCAAGGCGTTGGGAATATTGCGCATCTCTTCAGGGTTCACCACCCCTTTGTTGCGCCAATCTAGGATCTGTTGGGCGCGAAAGGCAGGTGCGCCGTGCTGATCCAATAGTGTGCGAAGCTCCGCTAGGGAGGCGGTAGCGAGTGGGGTCATCGTAGGTAGTGCAGGTAGGTTCGTAGGATCGCGTCCCCCCACAAAAACCACACCATCCCCGCTAGGGCAAGAAAGGGGCCGAAGGGGATCTGAGTGCCCATCCCCTTGCGCGCCAACGCTAGCGAGGCGGCGCCAACCACCGCACCGATCACCGAGGAGAAGAAGACGATAAATGGGAGCGCCTGCCAGCCCATGAAGGCCCCGAGCATCGATAACAGCTTGAAGTCGCCATAGCCCATCCCCTCCTTGCCGGTGGTGAACAGGAACAGGCGTGCGACGATCCAGAAGAAGCTGTAGCCAGCCACGGCACCGATTGCCGCATCGGGCCAGCTACCATCAATTGCCGCGAAGCCAAGGCCGATGGCGATGCCTGGCAGGGTGAGAATGTCGGGTAGCAGCATGGTTTCGAGATCGATCCCAGTGAGAATCCAGAGCATGGTGAAGAGGATGATGCCCTCGGCCAGTGCCAGCGAGGGTTGACCGATGTGCCAGCCAAGGTAGCCCCACGACAGCCCGACCAGTGCCTCCAGCAGCGGGTAGCGCCAGTGAATCTTGCCTTGGCAGTAGCGGCAGTGGCCGCGCAGCAGTAGCCAGGCGAGCAGTGGGATATTGTCGTACCAGGCCAGATCGTGGCCGCAGCTCGGGCAGTGGCTGCCGGGAAAGGCGATCGACTCGCCGCGGGGAATGCGGTAGACACAGACATTGGCGAAGCTGCCAACAATCAGGCCGAGAACGGCGCAGTTGATTGCTAGTAGCCATGGATGGAGGGATAAGATTTCGATCATTGCGACCCCAGTTGGGTGGCGAGGTGTAAGCCATCAAATAGCGATTGGTTGGCGGCGGCAATGATCGAGGAGTTGAGTTGGCGGCTTGCCAATGGTGCTTTGCCTGCGAAATCACGGACTACCACGCCGCTTTTGTTGGCTAGAGCCAGACCTGCCGCAAAATCCCACACGCTTTCGCCACCATGGATGATGAATTGGCTACGGCCACTGGCCAGCCATGCCCACTCCAGTGCGCAGCTACCGAGGTTGCGCTGGCTGTGCCAAGGGGCTTGGATTACTAAGCGTTGTGCCAACTGGTGCGGTAATCGTTTGAAATCGACATAGCCTACCGCCTCGGCCAGTGCTGGTGGATTGGGGGGTGGGAGTGGGGTGCCGTTACAACGAATAGCGTTGTCACTTGGCGTGGCACTGAATAGTTCATCGCGTACCGGGTCGTAGATCCAGCCTGCGATGGCGCGACCTTGATGTAGCAGCCCCAGTGAGATGGTGAAGCAGGGCATGCCAGCGATGAAGTTGGAGGTGCCGTCGAGGGGATCGAGGCACCAGCACGGAGTATCGCAGCGATTAAGCAGCTGCAATTGATCTGCGGCATCCATCTCTTCACCGAGGAATCCTATTTGCGGTGCGAGAGTGGCCAACTCCTGGCGGATCATCTCTTGGCTAGCGTGATCGGTCTCGGTAACCATCGATCCATCGCATTTATGCGCAATTTCGCTGCGTTGTCGTGGGGCGAAGAATGCGGGTAAGATCAGCTCATGGCCGACATGGCGCAGCAGTTTTGCAATCGCATGATGCGTGTTTTCAGTAGTTTGTACCACTGTGTCATCCATGTCGATTGCTATCATCGGCTGCAAGGTAGCAATGCCGGAAAAAAAAGTCATGATCGCCTGCCTTGGCTTGTCTGTAACTACTCGGCACCCTACTCAAAAATGGTTGTAACTGCTCAGATTGCTCCCGGTTTTCCTGATGGCAAGGCGAAAAAGCGGAGTTTACTACTGTAAATGAGCATTTTTCAACGCCGCTATCAGGAAAACCGGGAGTGAGCTGAGTAGTTACGCTTGTCCAATCGTTCGACTTCAATCATCAGGAGAAACATGCAATGGCCTTTGAACTACCCCTACTTCCCTACGCTCAGGATGCACTCGAGCCCCATATCTCGGAGGAGACACTGTTGTACCATTACGGCAAACACCATTGTGCCTATGTCACCAACCTCAATGGTTTATTGGCGGGGAGTGGGCAGGAGGATGCCTCGTTAGAGGAGTTGATTCGTACCGCATCCGGCGGCCTGTTCAACAACGCAGCCCAAGCGTGGAATCATGCCTTTTATTGGCAATGCCTGTCGCCCAATGGCGGCGGCACGCCGCAAGGCGCATTGTCTGCGGCTATTGTGGCTGAATTTGGCTCATTTGAGGCGTTTAGAACGCAATTCACCACCACCGCGATGACCACCTTTGGTTCGGGCTGGGCATGGCTGGTGCGCACCAGTGATGGCGCCTTGGCGTTACGAAGCACGAGCAATGCGGCCAATCCGATCACCGATGGCGACACCCCGTTGCTGACTTGTGATGTGTGGGAACATGCCTACTATATTGATTACCGCAACGGTCGTGCTAGCTATTTGGATGCCTTTTGGTTGCTGGTGAATTGGGATTTTGTGGCTAAGAACTTTTCGGACGAATAAGGGAGAAGTATGATGGAAAAAGGTACCATGGTAATTGGGCAATCCGGCGGGCCGACTGCGGTGATCAACCAGTCGTTGGTGGGCGCGATTCTGGCAGCGCGCGAACAGGAGACGATTACAGGAATCCTTGGTGCGCGCCACGGGATAGCAGGGATTATGGCCGAGGATTTTATTGATCTTACCACCCAGTCGTTGGCGCAGTTGGAGCAGGTGGCGGCAACCTCAGCGGCTGCACTGGGTTCGGTACGGCTTAAGCCGGGTAAGGCGGAGTGTGCGCGGGTGTTTGAGGTGTTCCGTAAGCATGGCGTGCGTTATCTTTTTTATATCGGAGGGAATGACTCTGCAGAAACCGCCAATATTATCAATCAAATATCTGCAGATGCAGGCTACGACTTGCGTACGGTACATATCCCAAAAACCATTGATAATGACCTGCGAGTAACCGATCACTGTCCCGGATTTGCCTCCGCAGCACGCTTTGTCGCCTTGGCTTTTATGGGCGATGATCGCGATAACTACGCACTTTCTGGCGTAAAAATCAATGTGGTGATGGGGCGTCATGCTGGGTTTCTCACCGCCGCTGCCGCCTTGGCACGCCAGGGGGAGGAGGATGGTCCGCACCTGATTTATCTGCCGGAGCGGGTGTTCGATGTAGCTAAGTTTCAGGCGGATGTGAAGCGGGTCTATCGCCAACTTGGCCGCTGTGTGATTGCGGTATCAGAAGGGGTCTCTGATGCCGATGGAAATCCCATTGCATCCACTGGCGAGCATGATTCGCACGGCAATGTGCAGCTCTCTGGAACTGGCGCGTTGGGTGATAAATTGGCGGCCTTGGTTAAGGCGGCATTTGGTGATGAGGTAGTGCGAGTGCGTGCCGATACCTTTGGCTACCTGCAACGCAGTTATCCTACCATTGTCTCTGCGATTGATGTCCGTGAGGCGCGTGAAGTGGGTGCGTTTGGGGTGCAACATGCGGTCTCCGGTGGCAGCGGCTCGGTGGCGATTCGCCGCACCAGCAACACGCCTTATGCCAGTGAATATTTCATGACCCCGCTCACCAGCGTGGCGCGTGATACCACCAGCATGCGCGATGAGTGGATCAACGCCGAAGGCAACGATATCACCCCAGCCTGGCTCGATTATGCCCGCCCGTTGGTTGGCGATCTGCCGGTGATTGGTCGCTTGTAATCGAGGTTGGTGTGAGCAAGGCAAAAAAATCGAAATGTTGGCTACCAAGATCAATGTCATGTCGATGAATAGCGCATTGTATCAACGAGGGAATGGCGCAGTCCGAAAGATTGATTAAACTTAACCCGATTCCGATCCGGCACATGGGTGTGATTGTGGCTGGGAAAATCGCCCGGCGTTTGGCGGAATGTAACTACTCAGCACCCCACCCGAAAATAGCTGTAACTGCTCAGATTGCTTCCGGTTTTCCTGATAGCAAGGCGAAAAAGCGGAGTTTACTACTGTAAATGAGCATTTTTCAACGCCGCTATCAGGAAAACCGGGAGTGAGCTGAGTAGTTACGGAGGAACAATAGCGGTGGCGAAGACTGCGGTTGCGCTTCAATGGGCGACGCCTGCCTCTTGGGTAAAGGCGGGGCCGCTATCGGATTTTGATGCTTTTCTTGCGGATCATGCCAACTGTGAGCGCAAGGCATCGGCGTTGGCCTTGAGCCTGGTGGTGCGTTTTCCCGACCGCAAGGCAATCATTCGGCCGTTGATTGATCTGGCGGCTGAAGAGTTGGAGCATTTTCGTCAAGTGTTTGCGGTGATGGAGGCGCGCGGAGTGGATCTGGTTCCCGACACCCCCGATCCCTATGTTGCGCGGATGAAAAAGATGATGCGCCATGGTCGCGAGGAGCGTTTTATCGACACGCTGTTGGTCTCCTCCCTGATCGAGTGTCGCGGGGCGGAGCGGTTCCGTCTGATCTCTGAGGCGATGGGCGAAGGCGACCCCATCATGCGGGATTTTTATCGCGACCTGTGGGCGTGTGAGGCTAAGCATGGCAATCTGTTTGTGGAGTGGGCGCTTAAATTTGCGTCTGAGGTATCGTTATATGCCCGTTTGGCTGAGTTGGCGGAGAGCGAAGCGGAGGTTGCCGCCTCCCTTCCAGCAAGGCCATCTTTACACTAGCGGTAGCTACTCCGCACCCCCATCCCAGCCTTCCTTCTAGGAGGGGGGGGAGTGAAGAGAGGCTCGGTTTCGGAGTGGTGCGCCTCTCCGCCCTCTTTTAGGGCTAGGGTGGGGGTGAGTAGTTCCACTAGCATCATGATTTGGCTGGATCATTGAAGAATATTTGGAGCAATCCACTGCTGTGGTCAGGGGCTGGCATTGTGACTACGGTGGCACTGCTGGCACTGCTGGCACCATGGGTGGCACCGTTTGATCCGGTGGCGATTGATGTGCACCAGATGTTGCTTGCGCCTTCATGGCAGCACTGGTGTGGTACCGATAGTTTGGGGCGCGATGTGTTGTCACGCATGCTCTACGGTGCACGGGTGTCGCTGGCGGTGGGGTTTGTGGCGGTGGGGATATCGGTGGTGATTGGTGCCGCGTTGGGTGCGTGGGCGGGGTATTCTGGGGGTAGAGTCGATGGTGCCATCATGCGCGCGACGGACATGGTGCTCTGTTTCCCCACCTTTTTTCTCATTTTGGCGGTGATCGCCTTCCTCACCCCTTCGATCTGGAACATCATGATCGTGATTGGTCTCACCTCGTGGATGGGGGTGGCCCGTCTGGTGCGGGCGGAGTTTTTAAGCCTGCGCCATCAAGAGTTTATCTTGGCTGCCCGCGCGCTTGGAACCAGTGGCTGGCGTATGGTGCTGGCCTATTTCCTGCCCAATGCCATCGGGCCGCTGTTGGTCTCCTCGGTGTTAGGAGTAGCTGGTGCAGTATTGATCGAGTCCGGGCTGTCATTCCTCGGTCTCGGGGTGCAGCCTCCCGACCCATCGTGGGGCAATATGCTCACCGATGGCAAGGATAATATTCAGATTGCTTGGTGGCTGTCACTCTATCCGGGCTTGGCAATTCTGGTTACAGTTTTGGGCTACAATTTGTTGGGTGAGGGATTGCGTGATTGGTTGGATCCTCGCTGATTTTTTTGTAACTACTCAGCTCACTCCCAGTTTCCTGATAGCGGCGTTGAAAAATGCGCATTTACAGTAGTAAACTCCGCGTTTTCGCCTTGCTATCAGAAAAATTAGAAGCAATCTGAGCAGTTACAGCCATTTTTGGGTAGGGTGTTGAGTAGTTACAAATAAAGGAGTGATATCGATGAATATTGCAATGATTGGTTTGGGTCGCATGGGCGGAAATATGGTTCGGCGGATGGCGCAGGACGGACACAAGGTGTTTGCCTACGATGTGGTCTCCGAACCTGGCCAGGAGTTGGCGCAGGAGTCGGCCAATGTGACGGCAGTCAACAGCTTGGCAGCCTTGATTGCAGCCATGCCTGCGCCGCGAGCGTTGTGGGTGATGGTGCCGTATCAATTTGTTGATAGTACCATTGAAGGCTTGCTGCAAGCGGGGGCTGCGGCGGGAGATTTGATCATTGATGGCGGCAATTCCAATTACCAAGATGGCCAACGGCGTGGTGCTGAACTATCTGAAAAAGGTGTGTTATTTGCCGATTGCGGCACCTCTGGCGGGGTGTGGGGATTGAAGAACGGCTATTCGCTGATGATTGGTGGTGAGAAGGCTGCGATTGATCTGGTGGCACCGGCGTTAACCACACTCGCCTCCAACGATGGTAAGGGGTGGGGACATGTCGGGCCGGTGGGTGCAGGGCATTTTGTCAAGATGGTCCATAACGGCATTGAATACGGCATGATGCAGGCGTTTGCTGAAGGCTTTGATCTGATGCAGGCCAAGGAGGAATTTAATCTTGACATGCACCAGATCTCACGGGTGTGGCAACATGGTTCTGTGGTGACCTCATGGCTGCTTGATCTGATTGGCGATGCACTGGAGCAAAATGGCGATCTTTCATCCCTATCCGACTGGATGGATGATTCGGGCGAGGGGCGCTGGACGGTGAAGGAATCGATTGACTTGGCGGTGCCAACGCCGGTGTTGACACTGGCATTGCAGATGCGCTTTCGTAGTCGCCAAAAGGATATTTTCGCAGGCAAGGTGGTCAATGCGATGCGAGCAGGCTTTGGTGGTCATGCGATCAAGCCTGCGGAGAGCGTCGATGAGTGAGATCAAAGAGCACGAAGCAGCCTCACTGATCGGGACGCATCGGCCCGAGCCGTGCAATATTGTTATTTTTGGTGCCTCTGGTGATCTGACCAAGCGTAAGCTGCTTCCTGCATTGGCACATATGCAGCGGTGGAACTTGGTGGGGCCGGAATCGAAGATTATTGGTGTGGTGAAAGAGCATTGGGATCGCTCACACTGGATCAATTATGTGCACGACCAATTGCTGAATTTTTTCCCAGAGGCGGTGCTCAATCCGCCGTCATGGCAGCGGATTGCGGAAAAATTGGATGTGGTGCATGGCGATTTGGGCGACCCCGAACTGTACGCCAAACTTAAAGGGGTGTTGCGCCCCCACGAGGGCAAGACCAATGCGATGTTTTATCTGGCGATCCCCCCATCATGGCATGAGAAGGTTGCCATCCATCTGCGTGAAGCCGGACTGGCGGATGAGAGTGAGGGATTTCGCCGCATTGTGGTGGAGAAGCCGTTTGGTACTTGTCTGAAATCGGCCAAAGAGCTTAATGTTAAACTGCAGTGCAATTTTAAAGAGTCGCAAATTTATCGTATTGATCACTATTTGGGAAAAGAGAGTGTACAGAACTTGATGGTGTTTCGCTTTGCCAATTCCGTGTTCGAGCCGATGTGGAATCGCAACTATATTGACCATGTGCAGATTTCGGTCGCGGAGTCGCTGGGGGTGGAAAACCGCTCTGGGTACTACGATCAGAGCGGCGCCTTGCGTGACATGATCCAAAGCCATCTGCTGCAAGTGATGGCACTGGTGGCGATGGAGTCCCCAGTGTCTCTTGAGGCGCAGGCGATTCGGGATGAGAAGCTCAAGGTGTTGCGTACCGTGCGCCAGATCCAGCCGGATGCGGTGAAGCAGTCCGCAGTGCGCGCCCAGTATGCCACGGGTGTGATTGATGGCGAGCGGAGTGCGGGCTATCGTGATGAGTCGGGCATTGATCCCACCTCGATTACCGAGACCTTTGCTGCGGTAAAGATTTATATCGATAATTGGCGCTGGCATGGCGTGCCGTTTTTGTTGCGTACTGGGAAGAAGCTTCCGACGCGGGTGTCGGAGATTGCGATCCGTTTTCGCCGGCCGCCGCAGAACCTCTTTTCCCGCTATGTCGATGATATTCCTTGCAATGAGCTTATTTTTCGTCTGCACCCTGATGAGGGGTTGATCTACACCATCAATGCCAAGCAGCCTGGGCTAGCACCAGATCTGCGCAAGCTGCATCTCGACGCGCCGTATAGTGTGCCGGGAATGGGAACCCCTGAGGCGTATGAGACCCTGCTGCATGATGTCTTGCTGGGTGAGG
>JAUZRF010000011.1 GCA_030950645.1 Mariprofundales bacterium | reverse complement strand
GAAAGCGTTGAATCGCACCATCAAACACCCCTCGCCCCGGGAGCAATAAGGGGGTTCGCAGTGACAGTTCGAGATGATCATTGATAGCGCGACGAATCACCGGATCAATGACAGCCAGTTCCATATCGACCAACAGCTGTGGATTGGGTAAGTGATCATAAAGATTGATTGTAGCATAATGCACATTGAGTTCTAGTGACCATGCCTGGTCATAGGGGCGAAGTGCGGAGTCAGGCGTGGGATCAAAAAAACGCATCATTGGCGGATAGAGATTGCGGGTAGGCAGGGGCGTGGTGAGGTTCGCTGCATGTGCGGGTGATATGGTGCAGAGGATTAGCGCAGCGCAAAGTGATAGCCCAAGGACTGCCCACTGCCCCAGGCGGTGCTTGTGATGGATGGCCTCTATGACCATATCGAAAACTTGCACAGCGGCATCAATGCCCCTTGGAATGACGGAGTCCTCGCTTGCTGTTGGTACTATTCTATACAAATGGCGGCATATTACTACTAAAGACGCGAAATCAAGCTTTGAGATTTGCAGGTGAATCTATGGCATGATCCTGAGCCAGTAGCATATACACTGAGGGGACGACAAACAGGGTGAACACGGTGCCAATCGACAATCCAGTGAAGATAACCAGCCCCATCGAGTAGCGTCCTGCCGCTCCGGCACCGCTGGCCATCACCAAGGGAATCACGCCCAGCACCATGGCTGCGGTGGTCATCAGGATCGGCCGCAGGCGCACACCGGAGGCTTCTATAATGGCATCCAGCTTCGACTTTCCGTTGCGTTGGAGTTCATTGGCAAACTGCACCATGAGGATACCGTGCTTGCTGATCAGTCCCATCAAGGTAACCAGTCCAACCTGGGTGTAGATGTTGATACTCGCCAGCCCCAGATTGATGAAAAGCAGCGCGCCAAACAGGGCCAGTGGCACCGAGACCAGAATAATGATCGGATCACGAAAACTGTTGAACTGAATCGACAGGGCGAGAAAAACGATCACAATAGCAAACAGCATAGTGAAGGCAAAGCCACCGGACTCCTGCATGTATTGCCGTGACGGGCCAGCATAATCGATACTGTAGCCACTTGGCGCCACCTCACTCAACGCCTTAGCCATAAAATCCAGCACCTGCTTCTGCGACACCCCCGGCGCATAAACCCCTGAGATGGTGGCGCTATTGAGCTGCTGGAAGCGATTAATCGACTCCGGCACCACCTGATGGGTGATGGAGGCGATGGTGGAGGCGGAGATCATTGCGCCCGACGGGGTACGGATGAAGTAATTGAGCACCTGATCGGGATTGAGCCGATCTACCTGCGCCACTTGAGGAATCACGCGGTAGGAACGGCCACCGATGGAGAAATAGTTGACATAGCCGCCACCAAGCGCAGCACCGAGTGCGGCACCGATCTCTTTTTGCGTCAGGCCAAGATCGGTCGCCATGTCACGATCCACCACCAGCGTAGTCTGTGGCTTGTCGATTTTCAGGTCGGAATCGATAAAATAGAACATGCCGCTGGCCTGCGCCTTGGCCACAACCTTTTGCGCAATGGCGTTAAGGTTTTCGAATGGTTCTGTGGTTTTAATCACAAACTGCAACGGTAAACCACCAGATCCAGGCAGCGCCGGACGCTGGAATGCAGCCACCCGCGCGCCAGCGATGGTGTTCCACTTCTTCTGCAACACGCGTTGCAGTTGGGAGGCGCTACGGTGGCGTTGATCCCAAGGGGTGAATAGCACACCGCCAATACCCTGGTTGGTGGTAGGGATACCTGTGAGTTGGAACATCTGGCGATACTCTGGAAGCTCACGCGACAGCTTAAACACTTGATCGGCATAGACACCCATCTGCTGTGCGGTGGCGTTGGGCGCGCCCACCATGTGCGCCAACACCAACCCCTGATCCTCCTGCGGAGCTAGCTCCGCCTTGGAGGTCTTAAACAGATACGCCACACCAACTAGCAACAACATCCCCATGACCACCATCACCGGCCAAGTCGCCAATGTACCGCGCAATGTGCGTTGATAACGATGATGGAGTCGGCTGAATTGGTGATCGATCCATACCGAGAATTTTGCCTCCTCGCCATTGGGCTTGAAGAGCTTGGATGCCATCATCGGTGACAAGGTGAGTGCCACGATCGCTGAAATCGTGACCGCGCCTGCCAGCGTAAAGGCAAACTCGGTGAATAACGCGCCAGTAAGCCCACCTTGAAAGCCAATCGGCACATAGGCCGCAATCAGCACCACCGTCATCGCAATAATTGGCCCACCCAACTCGCGTGCCGCCAACATCGCCGCATCAAAAGGGTTCTTACCCTCTTTGTGCATGTGACGATCCACATTTTCCACCACAATAATCGCATCATCGACCACCAACCCAATCGCCAACACCAGCGACAACAGGGTAAGAAGATTGATGCTATAGCCAAAAGCCTGCATCATAAAAAAGCCACCAACCAACGACAACGGAATAGCAATCAATGGCACCACCACCGCACGCCAGTTACCAAGAAACGCAAACACCACCAGCGCCACAATCAGTAAGGACTCGCTCAGGGTTTTAATCACCTCGTGAATCGAGCTATCGATAAACTTGGTGCCGTCATAGACCACCTTTCCACTCAAGCCATTAGGCATCTGTGCCTGGATCGCAGGGAAGGCTTTGCGCACACGCTGCGCCACCTCCAGCACATTGGCATCAGGCGCCACCTTAATGCCGATAAAGACCGATTTCTTACCACTGAAGGCGGTAGTCAGGTTATAATTCTCAGCACCAAGCACCACATTGGCCACATCCTTGAGTCGCACGATGGCACCGTTACTGTGCTTGATGGCCAGCTGCTTGAACGCATCCACCGAGTGCAGGCTAGTGCCCGCATTCAGCGATACGCTGACCATCTGCCCTTTGCTGCTACCGAGGGCTGCTAGATAATTGTTGGCGGCCAATGCGGCATAAACCTCGCTGGCGGAAACGCCATACGCCGCCATGCGTGCGGGATCCAGCCAGGCACGCAGGGCAAACTGGCGCGCACCAATAATATCTGCCTCCTTCACCCCCTCAATACCATCAAGTTGCGGTTTCACCACCCGCAGCAGGTAATCGGTGATATTGTTATTCGGCAACACCGTGCTAAAGAAACCCATGTACATCGCGGCAATCGTCTGCCCGACATGAACCGTGATAATGGGATGCTGTGCGGCTGGCGGCAGATGGTTGAGCACCGCATTCACCTTGGCATTGATCTCGGTGAGCGCGCGATTGGAATCGTAATTCAGGCGTAGCGTGGCGGTAATGGTCGAGGCTCCATTCACGCTAATCGAGGAGAGGTAATCAATCCCCTCAGCCTGAGCGATGGCACCCTCTAGCGGCTGGGTAATAAAACCGGCCACGCTCTTAGCATCAGCACCAAAATAGACCGTGCTGACGGTGACCACGGCATTCTCCGTCTTGGGATATTGGCGAACGGGCATGCTCATCATCGCTTGCATCCCCAGCACCAGAATCAGCAGACTGATCGTGGTGGCCAGCACCGGCTTTCGGATAAAAATATCGGTATATTTCATCGCGATCGCCTAAGATTCTTGTGGCGTAGGCGCGGCATCGTTGGCGGGCAAAGTCTTGTTGTTGATAATAAGTGGGGTACCGTTTTTGAGCTTCATCTGACCACTGGTCACCACTATATCGCCTTGATGAATGCCCGACAACACCGTAATTTGATCCCCGCGTCTATCGCCGGTTTTTACAAACACCTGCTGAGCCGTCGGTTTCTCTCGCCCCTTCTTTTGCTGCACCACAAACACGGTGGAGCCATAGGCGTTATAGCTCACCGCTGTTTGCGGCAGGGTTAATTGTTGCTGCGCGGAACCAACATCAAGGGCGACATTGACAAACATTCCGGGCAGCAAGCCACCATTGGCATTATCAATCATCCCCTCCACCAACAGGTTGCGGGTATTACGATTCACCACGGTGTCGATCGCAGAAATTTGGCCGCGATTGCCCTGCGCATGTGCGTTGCTGGTAATAAGAAAGCTTTGCCCGGCATGCAGTTGCCCGATGTACTTCTGCGGCAGATTAAAGTCGACAAACAGGGTGCGAATGTTCTGCAACGAGACAATGTTCTGCGCAGGCTTCAAAAATTGACCGAGATTGACCTCGCTGATGCCCAAACGACCCGCAAAGGGGGCGCGAATATGCTTTTTATCCACCACATCTTGCTGCTGCGCCTCCAGCGCCCGACTGCTAGTTAATGCTGCCCGAGCCGCATCCAGTTGTGATTTACTCACCGCATGGATCGCAAATTGTGATTGATCCCTTCCTAGATTAATCTCCGCCAACTTTCGATTTGCCCGTAGCGATTGCAACCGTGCAACATCACCGATGCTGTCAATTTCCAACAACAGATCCCCCTGCTTGACCCAGTCGCCGGATCTGAAATGGATCTGCTTGACGACACCCGCAATCTCCGCACTCACCTCCACCCCTTCAATCGCCCGTAGCGTGCCGATGGCATGCAGTTGGGGTTGCCACGACTGGCGCTGCGCTTTCATCGTAGTCACCGTCGCCGCAGGTCTGCCTTGGGAGGCCAAATACTTCTTCATCATCCGAGCCGAAAACATCTGATAACCGATGATCGCGGCAAAGACCATCCCCACCAGTAGCAGCATGATGATCATCCGTTTTGTCATCGATATTCTCATCGTTTTATCTCCACAGTGGTCGTGTTTTTGCTA
>JAUZRF010000109.1 GCA_030950645.1 Mariprofundales bacterium | reverse complement strand
ACCACAGAGCCTGAGGTTGCCGATGCCAGCGTGGAAGCGCCTGTATCTGCGCCTGCATCTGCTGAGGCTCCAACTGTTGAGGGTACTGCTTAGCCACCAACGGGTGTTGGTTCGTTGACCAACTGTGTTGAGGTGTCTGGTATCATCACCGATGTGCGCCAGCGTTGGATGCCATCCGGCGAGATATCTGTGATTGCCTCACTACAGAGTCAACGGCCCGATGCGGGGGCGGATCGCCGCAATGCTGAATCCACCCAACCGTTGCCGCTACGAGCTACCGGGGATTTGGCCAGACAGGTGGTCGCGTGTGAGTCGCAAGCCGTCCGTGTTTCTGGATATTTGCGACGCCGTTACTATCGCCGCGAAGGCGAACCGCATTGGGGACAAGTCGAAATTTGGCTCGATCGCTGCCAGCCGCAACAGGCGGAAGCGAACGATGCAATAGACAATAGAATATAGGAGAAAAAGAGTATGAGTGAAACCACAACCTCACCACAACCGAAACCCGCTACTTCCACCGCCGAGGCTCCTCGCAGAGCGGCTGGTGCACGCCCTGAGCGTAGTAGCAATGATCGCCCACCGCAGCGTCGTCCGGCGGGGCGTCGTGAGCGCACGCCGCGCCGCCGTAAATTCTGCAAGTTTTGTGCGGACACCTCATTGGATATTGATCACAAAGACCCGGACATGCTTGGTCGTTTTGTGACGGATCGTTTTAAGATTCTGCCATCGAGGGTGACGGGTACTTGTGCCAAGCATCAGCGTCGGATTACCAATGCCATTAAGCGTGCTCGCCAGTTGGCTTTGTTGGCGTATACCCCGTTGCATAAATAGGGATTCCATGCCCTTTCGCGCGTAATAATCGATGACTACGATCCCATCGCCATCCTCTGAGGGTAGAACCATGCCGTCGGCATTGCAGTTTGTGCTCACCAACAAGCTGCCGTGTGCGCTGCTCGCGTTTACCCTATTTTCTGCCATGCTTTGGGTGCCAATGCTGTTTGCTAGCGTCCCCTTGCTGGCTATCGTGGTGTCGCTGCTAGCGGTGTTAGCACATTTTGCCACTCCGCTGCTGTTTGGGTTGATTCAACTGGGTGGTGGCTTGGCCTTTTTGGTGCCGGTGGCGCTGATTGCCAGTGTGGGTGTGGCGGCAATTAGCCATGTGAATATTCTGCTGATCGCGCTGTTTTTGCTGCTTTATGCGGGTATTCCTGCCTGGGCGGTGAACAGTCTGCGTCAGCAAGGTGGGGTGGCACGAAGCGGTGAACATCTGGCGGTGGTATTGTTTGTCGCGGTGATGGTTGGCTTGTCGGTTGGGGCAGCACGGATGGACGGCACCTTGCAGCAATATACGGCTGCATTGTTGCAGCCCATTTTTGATAGTATTGTACAGCAGCAAGGGGTGATCTCTTCGGGAACTTCGGGAACGGCTGTCAAAACGATGCAGGAGATGCGGCATCTTTTATCGCTGGTAGTGCCGGGGATGGTGGTATTGGGGCTGTGGAGTCTATGGTGGAGTTCGGTGCTGGGTGCCCGCTGGGTAGCTGTGCGCTATAACTTTTACCATCATGATAGCAACTTGTCCTGGTTGCATGTTCGTTTCAATCCGCGGTACGCACTGTTGATGCTGGTTACGCTGCTACCTGCCAATTTGGCTTCGGGGAATGTGCAGTTTGTGGCGTTGTCGCTGGCACTGTTGTTGGCGGGGATGTTTGCGGTGCAAGGGACCGCGATTGCACATTTGTGGCTTAAAGTTCGTGGCATGCAGCTGTTGCTATCCGTGATGTATATCGCGCTTTTTTTCTGGTCGGTTTTGGTGATCCCGTTCATCATCTTCGGCCTGCTTGATACTTGGTTTGATTTTCGCCGGAACACGATTCCGGAAGATGGAGATAGATAATGGAACTGATTTTACTAGAACGCATTGAACGGCTGGGAAATGTTGGCGATGTCGTCAATGTTAAAGCTGGCTATGGCCGTAACTTTCTACTGCCACAGGGCAAAGCGATTACGGCGAATGTTGCGAATCGCAAGGTTTTTGAGCGTCAGCGAGTACAGCTTGAGGCCAAGCACCAAAGTGTGCTTGAACAGGCCAAGGCACAAGCGGTGGCACTGGCCGCACTGACGCTGACCAGCACCCGTGCCACCTCCGATGGTGAGCATCTTTACGGTGCGATCTCGACCAACGACTTGGCCAGCTTGATCGCGGAACAGGGGTCGGAGGTAAGTCGGCGCACGATCCTCATCGATGCGCCGATCCGTAGCATTGGTGTGCACCACTTTCGTGTTCGCCTCCACCCAGATGTGGTTGCCGATCTTGAGTTGACGATTGAGGCTGCAAATAGCTGATTACGCGTAACGACGCATCGCACTTCCGGCTTTCCCGCTAGCAGCGGTAAAAAAATGCGCCGGCGGTTGTGGTGTCGGTGGTCGGGAGCCGCAAGCATGCTTGCGGCTTGGCTTGGGGGGTAGCGGGTGGAGGAGCATTTGATGAGTGAGACTATTACCAGCAGCACCTTGCGTGAGCGGGTAGCACCCCATGCCTATGATGCGGAATGTGCCGTGCTTGGTGGTATTCTGATTGATCCCAACGCGCTTGAGCAGCTCGAAGGCGCGCTGGATCCCGACCACTTCTATGTTGATGCCAATAAATGTATTTTTCAGGCGATTGTTGAGGTAAGTCGTCAAGCCACGCAGGCAGTGGATGCGCTCACGGTGAAGGATTACCTGGAGCAAAACAGTCTGCTTGAGCAATCTGGTGGTGAGGCCTACTTGGTTGATCTGGTCAACTCGGTGCCGACCGCAGCCAATATCTGCTACTACGCCGAGATTGTACGCCAGCGTGCAGTGCTGCGTCAGATTTTGACTGCGTGTACGGATATTACGCGCGATGTTTATGAGCATCCTAGCCAAGAGGTGAATGCGCACCTTGATCAGGCGGAGGGGCGCATGCTCTCCATCGCGACCAATTTCAATAAAAATCGATCTGCTTTTGCCAGCATGTCTGATCTGATGCCGGGTCTCTATCGTGACCTTGAAGCGCGCTATGCGGATCAACGCGCGGTGACGGGGATCGCGACCGGTTTTACCGATCTGGATGAGCTTACCTCGGGATTTCAGCGCGGTGATCTTATTATTGTGGCGGGCCGTCCTAGTATGGGTAAAACGGCGTTTGCGATGAATATTGCACAAAATGCGGCCATTCGTGGCGGGGATGGGAACCATGTGGTGGCGATATTTTCCCTTGAGATGTCCTCACAGCAGATTGCGCAGCGCATGCTGGCCTGCGAGGCACGGGTTAATATGGGCAAGTTGCGAACGGGGCGTTTATCCCACGAGGATTGGCGCAAACTGGCCGGAGCGGTGGGGACATTGGCGGAGGCGGAGATTTTTGTTGATGACACCCCCGCAATATCGGTGACGGAGCTGCGTGCCAAATGTCGTCGTCTTAAGCGTGAATCGCCTTCGCGGCAGATTGACATGGTGCTGATTGACTACCTGCAACTGATGAGCGGCAGGCCAAATTCTGAACGACGCGAGCAGGAGATTAGTGAAATCACCCGTTCACTTAAAGGGCTGGCCAAAGAGCTTGAGGTGCCGGTGGTCGCGCTATCGCAGCTCAATCGCTCCTTGGAATCGCGTGCGGATAAGCGGCCAATGATGTCGGATCTGCGGGAGTCCGGTGCTATCGAGCAGGATGCGGATGTGATCGCCTTTATCTATCGTGATGAGGTTTATAATAAGAAGCCGGATAATGAAGGTATTGCTGAAATCATTGTGGCCAAGCAGCGCAATGGCCCGATTGGTGCCACCAAACTCACCTTTGTTCACGAATATACTCGGTTTGAGAACTTTGCTTCTGGAGGCATGGGCTTTGAGGGCTAAGCAATGAACCGTGCGTGACGCGCACGCCGGGTAAGCGCGATGGCGGCAGCGGTATAGCCCAATATAAATGGAACAAAGCACCATAGGCGGGCGCCAGTTCCGAGGATGTGTACCATCAGCATGGCCGCAGCGCCTTGCGCCAACCCCAAGCCACTATAGATCAGGGTAACTTGGCGATGACTTTTCCCCATTTGTACCAGCAATTGGTAAAGATGCGTGCAGTGTGCCCGTGCTGGGTTTTCACCGGCCAAGATACGGCGTCCCATGGTGAAGATGGTGTCGAAGAGGAAGTGCAACAGTAGTAGCGGCATGACAAAGAATGAGGTGTGGGAGCGATCGAAACTGGCCGCCATGATCGCCATCGCTGCCAGCACAAAGCCGAGGAAGGCGCTGCCGACATCCCCCATGAAAATAGACCCCTTCGGCCAGTTGAAGATGAGAAACCCTGCCGATGCAGCGGCGACCACCAAACTGACCAGATACATGAAGCTACTACCCTGCTCGAAGGTGATCATGGCGAAGAACAGGGCGGCGATTACCGCAGTGGAGGCAGCGATGCCATCGAGTCCATCCATGAAATTGTAGGCGTTGGTGAGCCCCAATAACCAGAGGAACGACAACATGGCCAACAGGAACTGGCTATTCCCCATCCCGGGGATGATTACCCCACGCAACTGCAATCCGGCGGATATCGCGAGCACAATCGCGATGACATGGGTGGCCAGCTTAATTTGGAAGGTTTTCTCTTGAATATCATCGTAGAGCGAGATGGCAGCAATGAGTAGCGAGGAGATCAAAAAAGCCCAAAAATAGCGCTGGTGAATCTGGCTCTCCTCCCCCAACCCTCCGATGGTGGCTACACCGATGAGAAAGGTGATTACAATGGCCACGCCACCACCACGGGGTGTGGTTTCGGCGTGGGAAGAGCGGGCATTGGGGTGGTCGAGGATCCGGCCATAGCGACGCATGAGCCAAGTTCCCGCAGCAGCCAGCAACAGCAACAGGAAGGCAAAGCCTGCATGCTGGAATAGTGCGGTGGGGGTCATTCGGCGACTATCTCCTCGCGTTCGGCCGGGTGGGAGATCGGTTTGGCTGCCAATAGCCTGCGGGTGTAGGGGTGCTGTGGGTTGGTGAAGATCGCTTCCACCGTGCCTTGCTCCACTACCTCGCCTTGCAACATTACCAGCACCCGGTCGGCCACATGGCGTACTACGGAGAGGTCGTGAGAAATAAAGAGGTAGGCCAGTTGCTGCGTTAGCTGTAGCTCTTGCAATAGGTTGAGGATTTGTGCCTGTACCGAGACATCCAGCGCAGAGACCGGCTCATCAAGCACCAGTGCCGCTGGCTGCACGATGAGCGCCCGAGCGATGCCAATCCGTTGGCGTTGTCCGCCGGAGAATTGATGCGGGTAGCGCGCCATCATTGCCGCATCAAGGCCGCAGCGGCCGAGCATCTCGGCCACGCGTTGGCGGCGTTCGGTGCGGGTGAGCTTGGGTTGATGAACGCGCAGCCCTTCTGCAATACTATTCTCAATCGTCATGCGAGGGTTGAGCGAGGCGAATGGATCCTGGAATACCATTTGCACCCGGTTTCGTAGTGGGCGCAGTGCTCGGTTATTTAGTCCGCTGACGATATCACCCTGCCAGTGAACGGTGCCAGCATCGGGTTCGATTAATCGCATCACCATCCGGGCGGTGGTCGACTTTCCACTGCCTGATTCTCCCACAATGGCGAGTGTCTCACCGGCGTTTACAGATAGTGATACGCGCTGAACTGCGGCTTTTCCTGGGTTGCCACCCCGTCCAAACCAGCCCTTGCTGGCACCAAAGCGTTTTTGCAGCCCTTGCGCCTCTAATACCGGTGTGGTCATGTGGGGCTTTTAGGGAGATGCGGATGCAGGCATCGCACGGCGTGATGATCAGTGGATAAACTGAGTGGCGCCGCACGGCAATCCGCAGCAACATGGCGGCAACGATCTGCAAAATGGCACCCCTGTGGCCAAGCGCCTGGTGCCGGAACCTGACCTTCGATCATTGGTAAGCGTCCTTTTTTCTCAGTCAGCTCTGGTCGGCAGGCCATCAGTGCGCGGGTGTAGGGGTGGGCAGCATGGTCAAACAGGGTGTGTACATCACTCTGTTCAACAATTTCACCAGCATACATTACGGCCACACTATCGGCCATCTCTGCTACCACACCAAAATTGTGGGTGACCAATAGTAGGGCGAGATTCCGTTGATGCTGTAGTCGTCGCAGCAGAGCGAGAATATTTTTTTGCACCGATACATCCAGTGCCGTGGTCGGTTCATCCGCGATCAGATAATCGGCATTGGCCGAGAGCGCCATCGCGATTAAAACTCGCTGACGCATGCCTCCAGAGAGCTCTCCTGGGTATTGATTGAGCAGTTGTGCCGGCGCTTCGAGTTCGACATCTGCCAACAGTCCGATCGCCCGTTCGCGTGCCTGGCGTTTGTTCAATGGCAGGTGAGTGCGAATCACATCGATTAACTGGCTGCCGATCGTAAATACTGGATTCAGTGCGGTCATCGGCTCTTGAAACACCATGGCTACGCGGCCACCACGCATGGCACGCAAATCATTATTTCCGAAGGAAAAAATCGAATCTCCATTGAGCAGGATGTCGCCGCTATCACGACGAACCCCTTGATGTTCGCCCAAACGCAACAGTGCTTGGGCGGTTAGCGATTTTCCGCATCCGGATTCACCAACGAGCGCGAACACCTTGCCCGGTTCGAGGCGAAAGGAGACCGCATGCACCGCCTGAGCAAACTCCCCATTGATGGGGACTGAAAGGGATAAGTTACACACCTCAAGCATCGGTTGGCCACGCCCCCAACCCGCGCCGCATCAGTTCGGGCGCATCACCACAGAGATCAATCACCGTCGTGGGCTCGGTGCCACCCCAGCCGCTATCAATGAACAGACAATCTAGCCGTTGAAGCAGGCTGTCAATACGATCGGAATCTATTTCGGGTTGTGGCTCGTCCACCATCTGCATGGTGGTAGCCAAGAGGGGCTCACCCATCATCGTAAGTAGTTGATGGGTGAGTGGCAGTTGCGGGATACGCACCCCCATGTCGCGTCGCTTGCCAAAGATCCGTTTGGGTAGCCGGGAGTTGGCGGGTAGGATGAAGGTGTAGGGGCCGGGCAGCAGTCGGCGCAATATGCGGTGGGCAGCATTGTCGATGTGGACAAATAGTGCCGCTTGTGACAGATCTGAGCACATCAATGACCATAAATGGTGTGGATCCAAACGCCGTAGGTTGCGAATCGCAGCCAGGGCATTGTAGGCATCGGGTCGTGCTACCAAGGCGTAGGTGGTTTCGGTTGGCACCACGATAAAACTACCGTGCTGGAGGCGCTCCACCGCTTGCGCCAATGGACGCGTTGCCGGACGCTCTGGATGGATGCGCAGCCGGAGATAGTGCTCTTTGTCCATGGTTTTTGGTGTCTCGGTCAGACCTGTTATAGACCTTGAAACAGGCTTTTTAACGCCCCTTGGAGTTTTTGTTGTGGGGTGGGTGCAGGCGTGGTGGCACCAGTAGCAGCAGGCGGATTACCGCCACCAAGCCGACTGCCGATGAGTGCGTCAGCCGCTCCCCCGCCCGGCTTACCATTACCCTTGAGTAGCGTACTAATGCTGTTGATGAGTGTTGCGGTGTCGATTTCTGGTCGGATTTTGGGATGGTTGAAGCTACCGGAAATCCCTAGCGGCACGGACAATCCTTTGCGCACGGCCATGGTATCGCCTTGGCCGATCAAGGTGCCAACCAGTTTGGGTTTGACATGATAATTGAGCGTTTTTTTGGCTAGGTTGACGCTACCATGGCCGGTAAGACGAAAGAGCGGCGATTCCATAAACAGATCCTTATTTTTCACGACCCCATTGGTAATGGTGTAGCTGGCGGTGAGTTGAGAAAAATCGGTTTGCTGTGCTTTACCTTGTTGCTTAAAGGCGGTGAGATTGCGCATGGTAGCTGCAATATCAAACCCTTTCACGGAGCCATTGGTCAACGCGAGATTGCCTTTACCATTGAGGTGTGAGGTGGCTTGATCGGGTAACACTCCGCTACCATGAAGCTCTGTCTGCATCGCCAAGCTTCCGCTTAACAGATCCGTATTGCCTAACGCTTGCAAGATGGGTTGTACTTCAACCCCTTGCACGGTGACAGATTCGTCCCACTTGGCTGGATAATGGTTGATATTGAGTGTTGCTTGCTCCTGCACGGTGCCGCCAGCGAGGGCAAAGCTTAAGGGCTTGAGTTGGTAATCTCCTTTTTTCCCTGTTAGCACCACGCGAAAATGGGTGAGATCTAGCCGCCGCATATTGAGTTTGTCTAGGCTAAGCCGTAGATCAACCTGCCACTTGGCAAAGGCACGCAGATCCGGCTCCGCACTAGCTGCCGGTGGTGATGCCGTGACGGTATTCGCAGCGGTTGCCGTGGCTGGAGTTGCCGGCGGAGTGGCAACGACGGTGGTCGTCGCTGCGGGTTTCGGCTGTGGCAACCATGGGTCGAGATGCAGGGTTGCGCCGCTGAGGTTCAAGCGTGCTACCGGATGATCACCAAAGCGTATGCTACCATCTCCCTGCAAAGTCTCGTGATCAACCACCAGTTGCAGGTCTTCGGCGCGAATTTGTTGGCTATTTCCACGCAACAACGCACCGAAACGCAGCTGCTTCCACGGTGTCGAATGTCCTGCATAGAGGGTGGTGAGTATGGGGGCAAAACGCGCCAGCCATTTGCGGGTTAGTGCCGCACTTTGGATGCGCAAGGCAAAGCTGGGATCGCTCTTCAGCTTGGTGATGGTGCCGGAGGCAGTGATGAGTTTGGTTTGATCTATGGTGATATCGAGGCTACGAAGCTGTATTTGATTGGCTGCATTGATTTCGCACTTCCAATGGAGTGCCAGCTGCTGGAATGGCGCCGGAGCTTCACCATGCAATACGGCCTTTCCTGTGGTTACCCGTATGCCATCGGGGCGCTGTTCAAGATGTAGATCCATGGAGATAGCCGGGCTCGTACCCAAGGTTGCTGGGAGTGCGCCGGTGAAGGCTTGAAAGTCGCTGAGTGCCAGATGGGCGGCGCTGAGGTGGAGTTGCAATGGCAAATGGGTGGGGTCGAGCTGCCCGAGATCCCCCAAAGGTCCGACCTCTCCCTCCAGCTTGATCTGATCGTTGGCTATACGGGCGGATAGTGAAACCTTTACTGGCCGTGTCTGCTGGAGGTCGGTGATGGTTAGGTTTAGGTCGGAGATATCTATCCCTTTATTCGGCCCTCCCCCTTGGCTATCTCGCCAGCTGATACGGCCTTGCTGTATTACCATTGATTGTGCTGCCAGCGAAAACACGCCTGCATGGGATGGTGCGCGCGTGGCGGAGCTCGTCGAGGGGATGGCGGAGATGGGGGGGGCAACGATTGGGGCTGATGTTCCCGTGAGATCTTGCCAATTGCCTTCTCCATGGCTATTGCGTGCTAGGTAAATCTCAGGTTTGATCAGCTCAAAGCGGCGAATGACGATCTCCTTATGGAGTAGTGGCATCACTTCCAATTGAATCTGCAAGGTCTCTGCGCGTAAAAAGTCCGGACTAGAAAATCCGAGCGCATTGGCCATGCGTACATCTTTGAGCTCAAGTCCGATCCAAGGGAACAGGGATGCATGGATCGAACCGATGGTAAAGTGACGGCCCGTTGCCTGCTCTATCTGACTGCTGATCTCTTGCCGATAGTTGTTGATATTGATTAAAAAAGGCGCCGCCAACAGCGCTGCGATCAGCACCACCAATACCACTCCGGTTATTTTTACTGTTTTCCACATCGTATATGACCCGTTTTGCTTTGTTTTTGAACCACTCAGTGGCGACCGAACCCGTGACACGGGTTCGTTGGTGTGTTGAAATTATGCGAGGCGTTCGGCCTGTTGATAACAGAGTACAGCTTGTTCCCACTGCTGTTGTTCCACCAACTGCTTCGCTTCGTAGCGCCAGGCCAGTGCAGCGCCCCCAGACATCTGCTTGAGTAGTCGCAGGTGTTGATGGGCGCGCACCTTGTCTTCGGCCTGCTCAGAGAGGGTGAGCAATAACCAGCGTTGCGCTAGATTGGCCTGTTTCCGGCACTGTTTTTCTAGCATGTGCAGGGTAAGCAGTGGGTTGTCATGCCGCGCTTCCATGGCAGCAAATGCTCGCGCTAGTGGTAGTGCGTCCTCGCCATCCAATCCACTCAGGAGCAATTTTCGTGCAGTTTTTAGGTCATCGGCCGCTTCGGAGGTTGCCGCGAGTGCCGTGAGTATTTTTACCCGTTTGGGCTGCAGCTGTTGCGCAGCGCGCAGGTGGGTGAATGCCGCATCGGGATCCTGTTTGGCCAGTGCCAGTAAGGCATCGGCCAATCGCGCATCGCGCTGGGGGAGTTGCTGTCCAGAACGCGCCTTGAGTAGCCGTACCACCTCCTCCCAATCTTCAAGCTCTTCGGCCAAACGGACTGCGCGTTGTCGCGCCAATGGTGCGTCGGGGAAGCGCGCTAACCAAGCGTCTACAAAGCCTTGACGGGTGGCAGCATCCAACTTGCCGCACTGGCCATGGGCCGTAGCCATGCGCCCACTCAATGCGACTGCGAGGGCATCCTCACTCTGGCTGTCAAGTAGCTGTTGGTGGTTGGCGGGTCGGACTACAATCACCAGCAAGCGCGCTAGCCATGCCGGAACAATATCATCCACTGCAGTTAGCGGCCGTTCGGATACCGACTCCCCATTGATCAGTGCGGTTAATGTGGTTCGTAACCGCTGTTCACGCCGATTGCGACCGCCCACCCGCCAAGCGGTGAAGAGATGCATTGGCGCAGCCAATAGGGTGACGATGATCCAACGCAGTGATCGAAACAGCGGGTAGGCTAGCAGTAGCAGTGCAACCAGTGCCCCCTGTTTGATCGAGAAATGCCAACCCAAAAGCTCCACCGTCATCCGTTGTGAAGCGAGATGTGGGAACAGGGCAAAGCCTACCGCCACCGCAATAACCACTACCATGAATATCCAGAAACGCATCACTGAACCTCCTTAATCCACTGCGCAGCTTGCTGGCGCAGTTGTGTTAGCTCTTGCTTGGCAGAGGTGAAATCTGCTGGTAACGCTTGGCGCTGTGCATGGTCGGGTAACTGGTGGGCCAATTGCTGCTGAATCTGTTGCCAAGTCGCGGGATCCGGCCACTGTTCGAGATCTAGGTTGGTCGCGATTTTCCGTAGTTGATCTGCCAGTTGAACGCGCTGCCGCAGATTCGAAGATGGCATTTGATACAGTGAAAATTGCCCATCTAGCCAGGTGAGCAGGTGGTTATCTGGTCGCTTGAAGAGTGATCGCAGGGTGATGGGTTGCGGCGATGGCTGATGGTCTGCCAAGGCATCCGCCAATTGGTGGCAGGCCTGCTGCCATTGGCGCTGTTGGTGTAGCAGGGTAGCCGCTTGCGCTTGCAAGGGTTGGGCGCGGTGGCGTTGCTCCGTGCTGATCCCTGGCAATAGCAGGATCTCTTGCCAGGCGGCCGCGAGCTGAGGCAGGTGAACCGCAGGCGATTGTAGGAGAGCCAAGCGTTGGCGCAGACCCATGGTACCAATGGCAGCTTGTTGTGCATCCAGTTGTTGTTGGTGCAGGGAGATTTGTGCCAATTGGCCATTGAGTGATGTGATGGCGCTACGCACTTGCTGCACGCCTGCGTTGATGGGAGTGGGCGCCGGCGGTGCAACGGGGTGAACGGCCACGGATGCCGCGATGATGGTAGGGGTGGTGGCTTTTGAGGTCTCTGCTTGGGGCGCGCTGACGCTAGAAGAAGCGGTTGACGCGGGTGTGATCGCAGCCGGTGAGGCGTGGTGGAGTGCCGATCTGTGTGGGATGGGGTGATGCTCGACCGCATTGGGCTGCGCCTTGGTATGCATCCATGTTGGTGCCATGGTGTGCCACACGACCCATGCCCGTGACTGTAGTGGATTGGGAATGAACAATGCGCCGGCAACTGCGGTGAAGAACAATAGTAGCAGTAGCAACAGCAGACGGGGTATGGAGGCAGAGGATCGCCTCTTGGTTTGTCTTGTAGCGGTTTGGCTTGTAGCAGTGTGGCTTGTAGCAGTGTGGTTGGTGTCGGAAACGGAGGGTGATGTTTGCTCCGGTGTTGTGGGTGGCGGATTGCTGGTGCTAGCGTCATTCGGCATCTGTTCGTCAGGGGTCTCGTGTTGGGCGGCGTTGCTCATGCGTCGTTCAGCCAGCGCGCCACATCGGGGGCGAAATAGGTGAGAATGGTATCCGCACCCGCACGCTTGAAACCGGTGAGGGTCTCCAACACTATCCGCTGCTCATCCACCCAGCCGTTGGCTGCGGCCTGTTTGATCATCGCGTACTCTCCAGAGACATTGTACACCGCTAGCGGGCAGTCAAAGCGTTCGCGGACGCGTCGGATAATGTCCATGTAGGCTAGCCCCGGTTTCACCATCAGCATATCCGCCCCCTCCGCCAGATCGAGTTCCGCCTCGCGCAGCGCCTCGCGGCCATTGGCGGGGTCCATCTGGTAGCTGGCGCGATCACCAAAGCTGGGTGAGGAGTCCGCTGCATCGCGGAACGGGCCATACCAGGCGGAGGCATACTTGACGGCATAGGACATGATCGGAACCTGATCAAACCCCTCACCATCCAGTCCGGCACGAATCGCGGCCACCATGCCATCAATCATGCCGGATGGCGCGATGATGTCGGCACCGGCACGGGCATAGGATATGGCCTCGCGCTGTAAGTTTTCTAGCGTGGCATCGTTGAGTAGATGCTCGCCATCGAGCACGCCACAATGGCCATGGTCGGTGTACTCGCAAAAACAGGTGTCGGGGATGATGCTTAGCTCCGGTGCCGACTGCTTGGCCTCGGCAATTGCTCGCTGCACAATGCCATCGGCATCCCATCCTGAGCTGCCAATCGCATCCTTATGCTTAGGGATGCCAAACAGCATCAGCCCAGGAATCCCTAGCGCTGCGGTCTGCTGGGCTACCGATGCTACGCTGGAGAGCGGTAGCCGCTGTACGCCGGGCATGCTGGCTATGGCTACGGGCTCGCTGATCCCTTCGTCAACGAAGATGGGGTAGATCAAGTCGTGTGGGGTGAGCACATGCTCGCGCACCATGTTGCGCAGGGCGGGACTTGATCGCATGCGACGCATACGCAATGGAAGTTCTGGCAGGTTCATTGATTTAGACTCCTTGATGGAAAGTAACAACTCAGCACCCGTAACTACTCAGCTCACTCCCGGTTTCCCCGATAGCGGCGTTGAAAAATGCTCATTTACAGTAGTGATGCCCTCGCAAAAAGTCGAGATGTTCCCGAACTTTTCACATCGATGGAAAAATGAGCTCACCATTTGCCCCAGAATCGATGTTTATGACCTTCGGTAGGGTTTG
>JAUZRF010000108.1 GCA_030950645.1 Mariprofundales bacterium | reverse complement strand
GTTGGTTTACGCGCTGGATTTTTGTTTGGTTTCAAGGCGAAAAAGCGGCATATAGCACTGCTATATAAGGCTTTTTACAACGAAGAAAGCAAGCAAAAAGACAAGTGAAAACCGATGAGTTATTTATTTACGGTGCCATAGCATACTCATCATGCTGCCTTAACCCCCGTATGTGTTCCCACGCTGGAGCATGGGAACAAGCAATTTTCCTGATAGCAAGGCGAAAAAGCGGAGTTTACTACTGTAAATGAGCATTTTTCAAGGCCACTATCGGGAAAATCAGGAGTGATCTGAGTAGTTACAAGTTATCAATACATAATAACTCCCGAAATATGTCCAGAGTACTTTCACCTCATAAAATCATACCCATGCTGGGCACACAATCACATACATTCGGACAGCAAAAAGTGGCATGACTTCGGAAACATTGAAACCATCCTTTCATTTCAATTAGTTTTCCACATCCTTTGCTTATTGGCTTTTTGGCGCTACCATTAGCGAAAACTAAGGAGATGAATATGGCCTCGGCAATCACTAGTATTATAGAGCGACAAAACGATATTGTTAATTCATCACCTAGCCCACTGCATTTACCAAAATTTACCACTTATACTATTTGCAATTTGAGAGGGGGAATTGGAAAAACTAGCTTAAGTTTTAATTTATCCTATGAGGCAGGCAACTGTCTGGCAGTGGATACATGCCCTCAAGGCAATTTATCTTATTTTTATGATAATCTTTATTTCCAAAACAATACAACAACGGTAAAAGATTTAATTTTGCCGTATATGCTCCCCGGTTTAGGCAGGGCGTCCCGCGTGGCAAAAAGAGTCTCAGCTTCCAATGCGTTCTTTTCAACAAAAAATACATATTATATTGCCTCAACTAGCGATCTTTACACTTTGCCTTCGCAAATGTCCACGGCAATAAATCAAGCCAAATCAATATCAGGAGCCCAACAAGTTACCGCTCTTGATTCAATGTTATATTCTTTGAAAAATGAAATATTAAGGGAAATGGCTGAAACTAAAACAGAAAAATGTGTAATTGATACATCTCCTTTTTTTTCAGGAGCTACGCACTTAGCATGGCATGCAACTGATGCACTTATCGTCCCTGTCCGAACTGACCAGCAGTCTATCAATTCCCTTAATTTGCTATTAAACACACTATCTAACCCCTCGAGTGAGTTCAGGCGGGAAATGCCGAGCGACGGGCATTCCCCAAAAATTCAACTGGTAGTGTTAACACATTGTGCGTGGTCAACAGCTGGCGGCGCTCGAAATGTGCCAAACCAACAGACAAAAGTATATGTAGAAAAGGTTCGTGATATCGTCAATCGTAACATCCAGCATTTTACAACTGATGACCCCGATAATCATGTTCTACTACTAGATGATTTTTTGGGTAGCGGTCGTATCTCCTCTGCATTATCAAAGCCAATTTCTGTGCTTGAAGCTGGTGAATCAATGCGTATAAATAGAGTGCGAACTACAGTCAACGCATCCGTGGAAAAAATAAAATCTGAGCTAAAATATATCAGCTCTTCTATTTGGTAAAGCATTGAACATGACACTAGCAAAAACCTATGACCCACAAGCGATAGAGCCCACGATTTCTGAGCAGTGGCTCGACTCCGATGCCTATGCGCCCAAGCCCGCTGAAGAGGGATATTGCATTGTGATTCCACCGCCGAATGTCACCGGTAGCCTGCACATGGGACACGCCTTTACCTTTACGCTACAGGACTCCTTGATCCGCTGGCAGCGCATGATGGGCAAGTCCACCCTGTGGCAACCGGGTACCGACCATGCAGGCATTGCCACCCAAATGGTGGTCGAACGCCTACTCGATAGCGAGGGGGTGAAGCGGCGCGATCTAGGGCGTGACCGTTTCCTTGAGCGCGTCTGGCAGTGGAAGGAGGAGTCCGGCGGCACCATCGTGCATCAGCTCAAACGGCTGGGAGCCTCATGCGACTGGTCGCGTGAGCGGTTTACGATGGATGATGGCCTCTCCGAGGCGGTACGCGAGGTCTTCGTGCGCCTCCATGAAGAGGGGCTGATCTATCGCGGCAAGCGGTTGGTGAACTGGGATCCGGTGCTAGAGACGGCGGTATCCGATCTGGAGGTGGCGCACGAAGAGGAGGAGGGTCATCTGTGGCACATGTGCTACCCGCTGGATGATGACCCCTCGCAACATGTGATTGTTGCCACCACACGGCCGGAGACCATGTTTGGTGATGCGGCGGTGGCGGTGCATCCTGATGATGAACGCTACCAGCACTTGATCGG
This sequence comes from Mariprofundales bacterium, assembly GCA_030950645.1. Classification (GTDB taxonomy): domain Bacteria; phylum Pseudomonadota; class Zetaproteobacteria; order Mariprofundales; family J009; genus JAUZRF01. Next base: position 10,541 of record JAUZRF010000108.1, on the reverse strand, counting down.
ACGCAAGGTTCGGCTGCCATTAACCAATCGGGTGTTACCAGTGATTGCCGATAGTTATGTCGACCCTGAATTCGGAACCGGCTGTGTAAAGATCACGCCGGCACATGATTTTAACGACTATGAGGTTGGCAAACGCCACAACTTACCGATGCTCAACATCCTTGACCCACGGGCACATCTGCTCGACATCCCCGAGGTGCCTGAAAAGTACCGTGGTATGGATCGCTACGAGGCACGCGAGCATACGGTGGCGGATCTCGATGCCGAAGGGCTAATGCACAAAATCACACCACATAGCCACCCAGTTGGCCACGGGGATCGCTCCCATGCAGTGCTGGAGCCCTATCTCACCGATCAATGGTATGTCGACATTAAGCCGCTAGCAGCGCCCGCCATTGCCGCAGTAGAAAATGGGGATATCCGTTTCGTACCGCAGCATTGGGAGAAAACCTACTTCGAGTGGATGCGCAACATCCAAGACTGGTGCATCTCGCGCCAATTGTGGTGGGGGCATCGTATTCCCGCTTGGTACTGCGCAGATTGCGACCACATTACGGTAGCGCGCCAAACCCCAGAGTGCTGTGGTGGCTGCGGCAGTGCGCAGATCCGGCAGGACGAGGATGTGCTCGACACCTGGTTCTCCTCCGGATTATGGCCCTTCTCCACCTTGGGCTGGCCGCAGGATACGGAGGAGATGGCCAAGTTTTATCCCACCAATGTACTGATAACGGGATTTGACATCATCTTTTTCTGGGTCGCACGCATGATCATGATGGGGCTGAAATTTACTGGAAAAGTTCCGTTTCACGATGTCTATATTCACGCCCTAATCCGCGATGCACAAGGGCAAAAGATGAGTAAATCCAAGGGCAATGTGATTGACCCATTGGTGATCGTAGAGAAATACGGCTCCGATGCACTGCGCTTCACGCTGGCGCATATGGCCACCCCAGGACGGGATGTGAAGCTGGATGAAGACCGCATCGGCTCCAACCGCAATTTTATGAACAAAATATGGAATGCGGCGCGTTTTGTCTTCATGAATCGTGGCGATGCAGTGGTGGATTGTGCCATCCAACCAAGCTTGGATATCAACGCTTGGATGTTGGCGCGGCTAGAGGCTTGCCGCATTGAGGTGGAGAAATCCTTGACGCAATACCAATTCAACGACGCTGCCTCCAGCCTTTACGCCTTCATTTGGGGCAGCTATTGCGACTGGTTCGTCGAGGGAGCCAAGGTGGCGCTCTATGGTGACGATGCCGCCGCCAAGGCGGAGACCCAGATCGTCATGTTAACCGGACTTGATGGCTGGTTACGGCTGCTCCATCCGATCTGCCCCTTCATTACCGAGACATTGTGGCAGCAGTTGCACGGTTCCGAGGCGCGGCTAGTAACCGCCGATTGGCCGCAGCCATGGCAGGTGAACCACGACGCAGCGACGCGGATGGATCAGACCATGGAGGTGATTTCAGCGATTCGCTCCATTCGTGGTGAGATGAATGTGGTACCGGGCAAACGGATCGCGGTTGCGATTGCTGCCGACGAAGCGATGCAGCAACAGTTGCAGACCCATGGCGCACTGCTACACAGCCTAGCACGGCTGGAGCATGTGGAGTGGTTAAGCGCCGACACCGAGCTTGATGGTGCAGCAATCGCCCCCCTAGGCTTTGCCCGCGTATTGGTGCCATTGGCGGGTTTGGTTGATGTCGCCGAGGAGCTGGCGCGGCTAGATAAGTCGATGACCAAGCTAAGTAAGGATGTGATCAAAATGGAAGCTAAATTGGCCAATCCCAAATTCCGTGACAACGCCCCAGACGCGATCGTAACCAAGGTGGAGGCGGATCTAATCGCGGCGCGTGCCAAACAGGATGAGATGATCTCCGCCCAACAACGGCTGGCATCGCTGTAGTCGTTGACGCCGCTATCAGGAAAACCGGGAGTGAGCTGAGTAGTTACTCTATTTTAGGGTAACTACTCAGCGCCCTACCAAAAAATGACTGTAACTGCTCAGCTCCCTACCAAAAAATGACTGTAACTGCTCAGATTGCTTCCGGCTTTCCTGATAGCAAGGCGAAAAAGCGGAGTTTACTACTGTAAATGAGCATTTTTCAACGCCGCTATCAGGAAAACCGGGAGTGAGCTGAGTAGTTACATTTTAGGATGTATTATTTATGACCATAGAAGACCAAATCGCGGGCTTTCGTTCGCATGCAGAATCCTTAAGCAGCCGCCTTGGTGGTTTGCGGAGGTCACTTTGACATTGAGACCGGACAAGAGAAGCTCCATGAGCTTGATGCACGGGTAGAGGATCCCACGCTGTGGAACGATGCCGATGCGGCGCAGCAGATCTTGCAGGAGCGCACTAGGCTCTCCAAATCGCTACAAACATTCCTTGATGCCGATGCCGCCCTGGAGGATGCCTCCACCCTCTTTGAGATGGCACACGATGAGAATGACCGCGACAACATGATTGAAGCGATTGCCGGACTTCGTCCAGTCGTCGTGGCGGTGGATGGTCTGGAGTTTACCCAGATGCTCAGTGGCGAAAACGATGCTGCACCCGCTTTTGTCGACATCAACTCCGGTGCTGGCGGCACCGAGGCTTGCGATTGGGCGGAGATGCTGTTGCGCATGTACCTGCGTTGGGCGGAGCGTAAGGGCTTCCGCACCGAATTGATGGAGTGTACCGCAGGGGAAGAGGCGGGCATCAAGTCGGCCACGGTTTCCATTAAAGGGGAGTACGCTTTCGGCCTGCTCAAGGCAGAGATCGGCGTGCACCGACTGGTGCGCAAGTCCCCGTTTGACTCCGGTAATCGTCGCCACACCTCGTTTGCCTCGCTCTACGCCTATCCGGACATCGATCGCAACATTGAGATCGACATCAATGAGGCTGAGGTACGGGTCGACACCTATCGCGCTAGTGGTGCCGGTGGTCAGCATATTAACAAGACCGATTCAGCGGTGCGCCTAACCCATCTTCCGACCAATATCGTGGTGCAGTGCCAAAACGATCGCAGCCAGCACAAGAACCGGGCAGCGGCATGGAAGATGCTCAAAGCGCGGCTCTATGAGCACGAGCTTGCCAAACGGGCAGACGAGGAGCAAGAGCTCGAAGCAGGAAAAACCGATATCGGCTGGGGCAATCAGATCCGATCGTATGTCTTGGATCAGTCACGGATTAAAGACCTGCGCACTGGGATGGAGACCGGCAATACCCAAGGATTCCTTGATGGAGATATCGATGCCTTTATTCGCGCCCAGCTCATGGGGGTGACGCGCTAAGCTTCGCTCCCCGCGCAGCGTATGATCACGATAGCTTGCATCCCGGCACACAATTCCTAGCCTTCCTCGCCGCTGATTCTGGGCGTTGCCTCCAGTAACTTAAGGGAGATCAATGGAGAGATGGCTGAGTGGCCGAAAGCGGCACCCTGCTAAGGTGTTACACGGGCAACTGTGTCGAGGGTTCGAATCCCTCTCTCTCCGCCAGATACGATGGCTTTGCAAAAAGGCATCATCGCACCCATGGATGGGGGCGTAAACCACCACCTTGCAACGCAAGGTATTGGTTTGTACGGCAAAAGTGAAAATAGTATTATAATAAGGATAAAAAAACATGAGTATGAGTACAGGTACAGTAAAATGGTTCAATGTTGACAAGGGTTTCGGTTTCATCACTCCAGATGACGGCGGCAAAGACCTGTTTGTTCATCATTCAGAGATCCAAAGCTCGGGTGGCTACACATCACTAGATGATGGCCAAAAGGTAGAATTTGAAGTCGGACAAGGCCAGAAAGGCCCATGTGCCAACAAGGTTACCGCTATTTAATAGCGCATAACCGTTCAGATTGCCCCTGATTTGTTCGAGCTCAAGAAAAAATACGCAGTGTGCTTCTAAGCAGATGGGTGTTTTTAACACTGAAACCGAGCAGATCAGGGATGATCTGAGCAGCTACAGGATATTTTCAATGGGTGCTGAGTAATTACCCCAATGCGAGATATCATCATTTCAAAAGAGCCGATTGAGCTCTATAAAATCCTGAAATTTGAAGGCATGGTTGCGAGTGGCGGCGCAGCAAAATTTGCCATCGCCAACGGTCAGGTTTTGGTCAATGGAACGGTCGAGACCCAGAAAAGAAAGAAGATTCTTTCGAATGATGTCGTAAAATTTGGAGATGAAAGCATTCGCGTCCGTCTGCAATCTTGACGGCTTCACAAAACACCCATCGACGGACTTGTCATAATGGGATCAATCGTAAACGACCAACGACACACCATGCACTGGCAGTAACCAACCTCCGAAGGCAGTATCCGGCAACTTTTTAAGCGTAAGATTCTGCGAGGTACCCATGTCCGGTCACAGCAAATGGTCCACAATCAAACACAAAAAAGCGGCTACCGATGCCAAGCGAGGAAAAATTTTCACCCGCTACATCCGTGAGCTGACCATCGCTGCCCGCGGCGGTGCCGATCCGGATGGCAACCCGCGCCTTCGTTCTGCAATTGCTGCCGCCAAAAGCGTCAACATGCCCAAAGACAATATTGACCGCGCGGTTGCGAAAGGATCAGGAACGGGCGGTGGTGCTGAACTCGAGGAGATCCGCTACGAAGGCTACGGTCAGGGCGGCGTTGCAATTCTGGTGGATTGTGTCACCGACAACCGCAACCGCACCGTTTCAGATGTACGATCCGCCTTTAACAAGGGTGGCGGAAATATGGGCGAATCGGGCTGTGTGGCATGGATGTTCCACCAAAAAGGGCAGATCATGTTCGACCGCAACGAGGTCAACGAAGATGCGATCATGGAACCCGCATTGGAGGGTGGCGCTGAGGATATCTCCGACAAAAAAGATGAGGGCTGCATCGAAGTCATCACCGATCCTGCCGAATTCGTTAATGTCAAAGAGGCGCTAGAAAACGCAGGATTCACCCCACAAATCGCCGAGCTATCGTGGATTCCTGAGAATGTTATCGAGATTGAGGGTGAGCCCGCCGAGAAACTGCTCCGGCTGATTGAACGGCTGGAAGAGGTGGATGATGTACAGGATGTCTATGCCAATTATGAGATCGACGATGCTGAAATGGAGCGCATCAACGGATAGCTAAGGGACAATGCCCACCACGCCATTTCCGTTCCAACCCATGACCGACCCAGCAACAACTTCCAAGCAGCCAACGATCTTCGAGGAGCAGGCTGAAATCTTGGCCAATGTCTCCTATCCTGGGGATCAATTCATCCTGCGCCTGCATGCACCCAACAGCGCACAACATGCGATTGCCGGCCAATTTGTTCACCTGCGCTGTAGCGAACACCTGCCGCTGCGCCGCCCACTCTCCATCATGCAAACTGACCGTGAACGCGGCACCATTGACCTGCTAGCCAAGGCGGTGGGTGATGGCACCCACGCCTTGCGTGACCAGCCGGTAGGCACCAAGCTGCCACTGCTCGGGCCAATCGGTCGCGGCTTTGACCTTTCGGATCCCGACAAGCACTACCTCTGTATCGGCGGTGGTGTTGGCATTCCACCAATGCTCTTTGCCGCCCTATCACTCCCCGACCCTACTCGCGTTCTGGTGCTGGCAGGCTCCGAGGTACCATTCCCGTTTGCTCTGGCGCCATCCACCTTTCTCTTACCTGGAATTGGTGGCAATACCATCATGGCTATTGATTCATTGGAGCAACGCAACATCGCCTCGCGTCTAGCGAGCAAGGCGGAGATCTATGGCTGTTTCAACGGCTTTGTACCCCAACTGGCAGCAAACCACCTCCTAGCACTGGATCCCACCGCACGCGCCCAGCGAGTACTACTCGCCTGCGGGCCATTGCCGATGCTGCGTGCCGTGGCCGATCTCGGTCGCCAGCTCCAACTGCCAACCCAATTAAGTCTGGAAGAGTACATGGCCTGCGGTATTGGCGGCTGTGCGGGCTGTGTGGTTGAAACCGAGGAGCACGGCCAGCGTTATTTCCGCCGTGTCTGTGTCGATGGCCCAGTGTTCAACGCCGCTGTCCTGCCTAACCTGTAGATCGTTATTTTACGAGTAACTCCGCTTTTTCGCCTTACTATCAGAAAAACCAGAAGCAATCTGAGCAGTTACAGCCATTTTCTGGTAGGGTGCTGAGTAGTTACCATCAACCCAAGGATATACAATGAAAATTCTGGTTCTCTACCACTCTGATTACGGAAATACTGAGAAAATGGCGCAAGCGATCGCCAAAGGTGCACAAGCTGCGGTCGATGATGCACACTGCCAGTTAATTCAGGTGGAAGATGCCAAGTTGGATGACCTCGTCGCCGCCGATCTCATTTTTCTCGGCTCACCGGTGCATATGGGCACGATGGCATGGAAGGTGAAAAAACTGATTGATGATTGTGGTAAGCTCTGGATGGAGAATGCCCTAGCTGGCAAGGTCGCAGGGATTTTCGCCACCGGTGGCGGTTTGGGCAATGCCGGAGGTGGCGTAGAACTCACCCTGATTTCGCTATTCGCCAACGCCCTAGAGCACGGCATGATTGCGGTCGGATTCCCAAAGAACCTACCCGGTTATGCCGACGGGGGGCTGCACTGGGGTGCCTACGCCCGCTGCGCCAACGCCGAAGGGATGCCGCAGCCAATCAGCGATGCGGCACTGGTCGCTGGCCGTAGCTACGGTGCCCATGTTGCCGAGGTGGCGCTTCGTTTTGCCAACAATACCGAGTGAGCATCATGTTATTTGGATGTTTTGCGGCACCGCACACTCCCAACCACGAGGTAAACCATGTTTAGCAATTTAACAGACAAACTGGGCGATATTGCCCATCGCCTGCAAGGCAAGGCCAAGGTTGGCGAAAGCGATCTTGATGCCACGCTGCGCGAGATGCGGCTGGTGCTACTCGAGGCCGATGTCGCACTTCCCGTAGTTCGCCATCTGCTTGAGGAGGTGCGAGAACAGGCGCTGGGAACCGAAGTGGCCAAAAGCCTGCATCCTGGGCAGGTAGTGGTGAAAATCCTCCACGACAACCTCACCGACCTACTCGGTGGCACCCGTCGTCCACTCAAACTCGATCAAATTCCATCGGTAATTCTGCTCTGTGGGCTACAGGGGGCGGGCAAAACCACCACCGCAGGAAAACTGGCGCGCATGTTGGCCCGGGAAGGAAAAAAAGTGGCGCTGACATCCGTGGATGCCACCCGTCCGGCGGCGCGCGAACAGCTGCAGGTGTTGGCAGAGCAGGTTAATGTTCCCTACCTAGCTGGCGAAGGAGATGGCCCCGTGGCAATGGCCACATCCGCGCTCCATCTAGCGCGCACCAGTGGTGCCCATGTTCTCATCGTGGACACGGCCGGCCGCCAGGTAATCGACGATGCATTGATGGAGGAGATCGTGGCGATCAAGGCTGCCATCACCCCGAGTGAACAGCTGCTAGTGCTCGACTCCATGACCGGCCAGACCGCATTGACCGTCACCGAGCAGTTCCACGCCCATATCACCATGAGCGGCTGCATTTTGACCAAAACCGATGCCGATGTTCGCGGTGGTGCTGCACTCTCCGTAGCACATACCACTGGGGTACCGATCCGTTTTGTCGGCACCGGTGAGAAGGTCGATGCCTTTGAGGCCTTCGATGCCTCCCGCTTTGCCGGTAGCATCCTTGGTCAAGGTGATATTGTCGGACTCGTCGAGAAGGTGCAGTCGGAGGTTGATGAAAAAAAGGCCAAGGCACTAACCAAAAAAATTAACAAAGGGGGTTTTGACCTTGGTGATTTCGGCGAGCAGCTCGATCAAATGGCTAACATGGGCGGCATGGGATCGATCATCAAAATGCTACCAGGGACAAAAAAAATCGCGCAATCCGCACTCGCACAGGTTGATGACAAACCGATGCGGCAAATGCGTGCCATCATCTATTCCATGACCCCAAAAGAGCGAATCCGTCCAGTCATGATTAATGGTAGCCGCAAGCGCCGCATCGCCAAAGGCTCTGGCACCAGCGTCCAGCAGGTCAACCAACTCCTCAAGCAGTTCGCGCAGATACATAAGATGATGAAACGGATGCGCGGCAGCAAAGGGAAACGCATGATGGCACAAATGGCCGGACGCATGGGGCTGCCAGGAGGATTGCCCGATGGCAAAATGCCTGGCACATGAAGACGCCAGTTCCTGAGCGTTTCTTCAGTGAGGCCTACACCAGCATCATTAGCAGCACAGCTAGCACCGACGCACTAACCATCGCAACGCGCGCGCTTGCCACCATGCAACAGGCAGCAATCCATGGCTATCCGCATGAGATCTGTGGCCTACTCATCGGCACACTGGGCGGCACACATTGGCAGATCACCGAGGCACGCCAAGTAGCCAATCTCAATCGAGAGCGTGCTAGCGACCGCTTTCACCTTGATCCCGCAGCATATCAGCAGATAGACCGCGAACTCCGAGGAACAACGCATGAAATTATCGGCGTTTTCCACTCCCATCCCGATTGCCCCGCAATGCCGTCACCCACCGATATTGGCCACGCCTGGGAGGGATTCCTCTACCCCATCATTAGCGTTTACGCCAGCGAAATCGCCGAAATATCCTGGTGGAGGCTGAGCGAAAATAGTAAACAATTCCAACTTGTTACGGATAATATATCATGATTACATGCCATAATTTGCAGACAAAATACGCTAGCGCAACCCCGTGCGCCCTTACCATCGCACTCTTGCTGCTCGGCACGCTAGCCGCGTGTCAGCCCATCAAGCATATCGACGCGGCTCAGGCGCACCATCGAACCAATCCATCCCACACATCTGCACTGCCAAGCCATCACATCCCCTTGCAACAGTTAGAGCCCGAATTTCTCTTTATGGCAGCACAAGACGCCATTGATCAGGGACAACTTGGCGATGCCGCGCGCTACCTCAATATTGTCGTCGCCAAAGATCCGTATACCGCCCTACCACAAGCCCAATTGGCGGAAGCTCTGCTCAAAGATGGCCAAGCCAAGGCATCGTTGCCCCACTTTCACGCCCTGTTTGACCCCACCACCCAACTACCACAACAGCTCAATGACCAAGAAAAGCTCCGCCTACGCCTGCTCCAAACCACCGCCCAGCTCGCAAGCAAGGACATCACAGGCGCGCAAGCCACCCTGGAATTGGTGATCAAGCATCACCCCAACTACCTTCCCGCACGACTAGAGATGGCCAAAATCTACCAGCTCGAAGGCAACCCCGATGGCGCACTCGAACTGCTCGCTAAAGGAATCAAGCGGCATGATGATCCGCAACTACGCCGTATGCAGATCGAGATTCTACTCCAACAGGGCCGGCCCAAGCAGGCACAACGCGCGCTCCAAGCGGTGCACACACTGGCACCCGATAATGCCGCGATAGCAATCATCATTAGCCAATTTGCCAAAAAGATGCACCAGCCAGCGAAGGCTGAACAAGGATTACGCAACTTCCTCAGCCACCATCCCAACAACCTGCCGGTCACCAAGGAGCTAGCTTCCATGCTGGTGCATGAAGGCCGCCTCCCCGAAGCGGTAGTGCTCTACCAACAACTGCTGAAGCGAAACTCGGATCAGCACGAAGTGCGGCTTACCTTGGGGCTGCTCTACTACCAAAACAAGCACTATAGCAAAGCGGAGGCGACCTTTGCCACCATCATCAGTGATGCAGGTATTTTCTACCGCGCTGCCAGCATCGAGGCACAAAAACGAGATAAAGAGGCGCGCGCCCTCTACCAAAAGATTAGCAATGGATCCAATATGTTTACCCAAGCACAACTGCGCTTGGCGGCAATCGATCTGCGTACCGATCGCATCCCGCATGCCCTTGCTTCAGTGCGCACCCTACTACAGGGCAAGCGCCTTACTCACCAAGAGCGCAACGATGCCTGGTCGATTCTCTCTGCGGTTTTGCTGCAACAAGAGCACTACCAACAGCTGATTGATGAGACCGCTCCTGCACTTGATGAACCCAACACCTCCCCACAGCTACTCTTTAATCGCGCAGTCGCCTTTGAACACTTTAAACGCTACGACCAAGCTGAACAGATGATCGATGCCCAACTCAAACAGACGCCCAACGATCCGGAATCGCTTAACTTCTTGGGCTACATGCTAGCAGAACAGGGCATTCGCCTCGACGAGGCCGAGCAGTTGATTCGTCGCGCCCTGAATAGTGAGGCAGATAATGGCTACTATCTCGATTCCTTAGCTTGGGTGCACTACCGGCGTGGCGAATACCAAACCGCCATCAAGATACAGCTGCGCGCACTCAAACAGATAAAAAATGACCCTATCATGCTGGAACATTTGGGGGATATGCAGTGGCGCCATGGTGATCAAGAGGCGGCCAAAACCACTTGGCGCCATGCGTTGGCAGCCAAGCACCCGCAACCTAAGGAGATCAAACGCAAGATTGCGCAGGGTCTTTAGGCACCGTAAATAAATAACTCATCGGTTTTCACTTGTCTTTTTGCTTGCTTTCTTCGTTGTAAAAAGCCTTATATAGCAGTGCTATATGCCGCTTTTTCGCCTTGAAACCAAACAAAAATCCAGCGCGTAAACCAACGA
>JAUZRF010000107.1 GCA_030950645.1 Mariprofundales bacterium | reverse complement strand
CAAAAAGTCAGGATGTCGATTTTCATGGGGTCTTCAAACCCTTCCGCAGGTCATAAACATCGATTCTGGGGCAAATGGTGAGCTCATTTTTCCATCGATGTGAAAAGTTCGGGAACATCTCGACTTTTTGCGAGGGCATCACTACTGTAAATGAGCATTTTTCAACGCCGCTATCAGGAAAATCAGAAGTGAGCTGAGAAGTTACCTGTAATCTAATCCTGTCAGCCACAAGGCAGTGAGCGCCACCTACTCGTAATGGCTCCACATCCTGATCACCTTCACCGTGTGCGCATCGGTCAGAATTTCATAGACCAGCCTGTGTTGAATATTAATTCTTCGCGAATATGCGCCTTGCAGATCGCCGACCAGCTTTTCATACGGTGGAGGATTCTGAAACGGGTTTTCCCTGAGGATTTCTAGCAGTACCTGAGCCTTTGATTTTAGTCCCGTCGAGGAGAGCTTTTTTCCATCTTTGAGCGCATGCTTGGTAAAAGCCAACTCCCAGCTCACCAATCCAGTTCCTTGATGCATTCGCTGACCGGCGTGGCCATGCCTTCCCTTATCGATTCGCGCATGCCAGGAACCGAGAGCAGATAGACAGTTTCCTGAAGTGACGCCCAATCCTCTGCCGAAACTAGCACCGCGCTATGGCGTTTGCCTGTAATCGTGACTGGTTGATGGCTTTCCGCCGTTTCATCAATCAGGCGAAACAGATTCGATCTGGCCTCGCTTACCGAAAGTGATGTCATCATGACCTCCAAAGGTGCCTCATGGTACGGACTTCCGTACCCAATAACAAGTGTGCTCCCACGGCGAATTTGTTCTAATTTGGTAACTACTCAGCTCACTCCCGGTTTTCCCGATAGCAGCGTTGAAAAATGCTTATTTACAGTAGTAAACTCCGCTTTTTCGCCTTGCCATCAGCAACATCAAAAGCGACCTGAGCAGTTACGGGATGTTTTCAATGGGTGCTGAGTAGTTACCTAATTTGCTTTCGCCACTCGCAAATACATAGCCGGCTAGCGGGGGTCGTCCGTCTCTTTATCCTCACCCTCAACATGCTCAATCAGGCTACGAATCGCCTCGATTGCTGCGGAGTTGTCCGCCTCGATCAAGCCGATAATACAGCGCTCAATTGTACGCGGCAGCAGATGGGGCGCATCAACCGGACCACGGGAGTAGAGAATGAAGCCGTTGAGGAACCCCTCAAGATGCTCATCAGAGAGCTTCTCATAATTCTTATTTTTACAGCCGGCCATAAATGCCTTGACCCGACTACTGCTGAAATCAAACCCGGCGAGGGCAAAGATCTCCTTGATCTCAAAATGCTTGAGTTGGTTCGCGATACATACTTTTTTGAAAATGGTGTTGTTGATCATGGCCGCAAGCGTAGGGAAAAATCAAGACAACGGGAATGTTTTTGAGCCACATACTGGCAAGATGGCCTCTCGCGGTCAGAGTGCGCCATCATAAATTCAGCACCCTCTTGAAAACACCTCATCACTACTCAGCTAGGAGAAACCTTATGAACGGCAGAAACGATTCCCACAGCATGGCGCTGTTTTGTGACTTTGAAAATGTGGCGCTAGGTGTGCGTGATGTGAAGCTGGCGGCGTTTGATATCCAGCGCGTGCTTGAGCGCCTGCTGCTCAAAGGTAATATCGTGGTCAAAAAGGCCTATTGCGACTGGGCACGCTACAAAGAATTCAAAGCGCCGATGCATGAAGCCGCCTTTGAACTGATCGAGATCCCGCATGTGCGCCAGTCCGGCAAAAACTCAGCCGATATCCGCATGGTAGTGGATGCGCTCGATCTCTGTTACACCAAGGAGCATGTCGATACCTTTGTCATCATCTCCGGCGATTCCGACTTCTCCCCGCTGGTCTCCAAACTTAGGGAGAACAACAAGCTAGTGATTGGTGTGGGCGTCAAACAATCCACCTCGGATCTCCTCACCTCCAACTGCGATGAGTTCATCTACTACGACGACCTAGTGCGTGACTCTGAGGCCCAAGGAAAATCGCGCCGCAAGCGTGGCAAAGGCAATGCCAAGGAGGTCAGCAAAGGTGAAGAGGCCGTGACCGATGAGGCCACCCTGCAACAGGAGGGGATCGACCTAGTGCTGGAGACGGTGGAGGATCTATTCAAGGAGCGTGGTGAGGAGGAGAAGGTGTGGGGCTCCATGGTCAAGCAGACCCTGAAACGGCGCAAACCAGGATTCTCCGAAGGGTACCACGCCTTCCGTAGCTTCGGCCAACTACTAGAAGAGGCGGAGAAGCGCGGCTTGCTTACCCTGGAGAAGGATGAAAAATCCGGCGGCTATATTATCAAGGGCTTTTCCCACGAGGAATAACTGATTAATGGTAACTACCCAGATCACTCCCGGTTTTCCCGATAGCGGCGTTGAAAAATGCTCATTTACAGTAGTAAACTCCGCTTTTTCGCCTTGCTATCGGAAATACCGGAAGCAATCTGAGCAGTTACCGCTATCTTCTGATGGAGTGCTGGGGAGTAACGATTGATGAACCATCCTATGCGTTACGATTGGAGTGTGGATGAAGTCGCGGAGCTGTTCGCGCTACCGTTTAATGACCTGCTCTACCAAGCCCAGCAGGTGCATCGCGCCTATTTTGACGCCAACGAAGTGCAACGCTCCACCCTGCTCTCGATCAAAACCGGCGGTTGCCCAGAGGATTGCAAATACTGCTCGCAGAGTGTCCAGGCCGAGGGCGATACGACCTCACAGGGGCTGATGGATATTGCACCGGTGCTGGAGGCCGCACGCAAGGCCCAAGCGGCAGGAGCAACGCGATTCTGCCTCGGAGCGGCCTGGCGCGAGCCGCAGGGGAGGGCGTTTACCCAGGTGTTGGAGATGATCCGCCAGATCAAGGCGATGAATATGGAGGCGTGCGCCACGCTGGGCATGCTGAACGCAAGCCAAGCGCAAGCACTGCATGAGGCAGGGCTCGACTACTACAACCACAACCTCGATACCGACCCCGATTACTACCGTGAGATCATCTCCACCCGCTGCTATCAGGATCGGCTCGACACCTTGAAGCATGTGCGCCAATCTGGAATGCACATCTGCTGTGGTGGTATTGTCGGCATGGGCGAGACCCGCCGCCATCGCGCGGGGCTGGTGGTGCAACTCGCCCGCATGAACCCGCATCCCGAATCAGTGCCGATCAACATGCTAGTACCGGTCAAAGGCACCAAAATGGAGCACACCGAGCCCCTCGATATCCTTGAATTTATCCGCACCATCGCCGCTGCCCGCATCACCATGCCGAGCGCACGGGTGCGACTCTCTGCCGGACGCCATACCATGAGTGACGAAGCGCAAGCGCTCTGCTTTCTGGCTGGTGCCAACTCGATCTTCTACGGTGAGCAATTGTTAACCACCGAGAATGCCGATACCGCCCACGATGAGGCGCTGTTTGCCAAACTCGGCCTACACGGCTGCCCAGCAGAGACGCCATCCAGCCGCCGACTAACCAACGCTGCGTGGCCGGAAACG
>JAUZRF010000106.1 GCA_030950645.1 Mariprofundales bacterium | reverse complement strand
CGGTTTTCACTTGTCTTTTTGCTTGCTTTCTTCGTTGTAAAAAGCCTTATATAGCAGTGCTATATGCCGCTTTTTCGCCTTGAAACCAAACAAAAATCCAGCGCGTAAACCAACGATTTATTTATTTACGATGCCTAAGGGCGAACGCATTGGCCGTAACCCGAAAACTGGCGAAGAGGTGATGATCAGCGCCAGAAAGGTGATCACCTTTCAGCCTAGCGCCAAGATGAAGGCGAAGATCAACCAAGGGTGACGCGCGCGCCGAAAGCGGCGGTTGCGATGCGCAAGCATCAATGGGCTTTTCGCGCACGCTTTCGTGCCAACGGGTTTGGTTGGAAGTCGGCGCTGCCGATCAAGCGCATCAAAGAGGCTCTGTCTGAGATCAAGAAGGTGCGGCGCAAGGAACCGAATCTCGCTGCCGATGGTGCGGTCCTGTTTTTGGAGCGATTGCCCTCTGCCTTAACCCATGTGGACAGCTCCTCCGGAGCAATCGGCGGCGCGGTTAACCGGGCGATCGAATCGCTGGTTCCGATCATTGCCCAAGCTCCTGCCGATGAGGATCTGCGTGAGCAATGGCTGGAGCGATTATGGCAGGCGGTAGAGGATGACGACATGCCGTACATCGAGGCGCTGCCACGCGATTGGGGTGCGCTTTGCGCCACCAGAGAGCGTGCGTTGCAATGGGCGAAACGGTTTGAATCGACCCTGCGGGCGATGTGGCAACATGGAGATTACGGTCACTTCAATGGTACCTATGCCTGCTTGGACTGTCTCCTCCATGCGGAGCACTATCAGGAACTGATTGATTTGATTGGTAAGGCGCCGCGAATTGGTTGGGATTGCCGTTGCTACGGGGTGCGGGCGCTGGCAGCTTTGGGTAAGCATGCCGAAGCGATTCGTTATGCCGAGGAATCTCAGCAAGATCGGTACGCCTCTTTGGCCTCCATCACTGCCGCGTGCGAAGAGGTGCTGCTCTCCTGCGGCATGGTGGATGAGGCATACAGCAGCTATGCCATCCTCGCCAACACGAAAAACACCTACGGCATCGTAAATAAATAAATCGTTGGTTTACGCGCTGGATTTTTGTTTGGTTTCAAGGCGAAAAAGCGGCATATAGCACTGTTATATAAGGCTTTTTACAACGAAGAAAGCAAGCAAAAAGACAAGTGAAAACCGATGAGTTATTTATTTACGGTGCCTATATTGCCACCTATCGCGCTATCGCCAACAAGTATCCGCAGAAAACGCCGCAAGATATTTTATCCGACCTAATCGCCAATACACCGGAAGATGCGCGAGGAAAATGGTTTGCCACCGCGAAATCGATCGGGCTTTACGATGCGGCATTGTCATTGGTCGAATCATCCCAGTGTGACCACAACACCCTCATTCGCGCCGCTCGTGATATGCGCGAGGAGAATCCGGAATTTGCATTCGGAGCTGCGATTGCCGCCATTCGCTGGCTGCGAAGCGCGTATGAGATCGATGGCGTAGAGATCCATCAGGCGGTGGATTATGCGTTGGAGGCAGCAAATAAAACCGATACGCTGCCATATGCGATCGACCTGCTGTGGCAATACGCCAACCAATACAAGGATCATGACTGGATACACAACTGCCTCAAGTCGGTAGTACTACGCAACGCTGCGAAGTGGGGTTATCCTATCAACCATTGAGTCGATAAAATGAGTGTTTTCAACGCCGCTATCGGAAAAATCCGGAGTGGTCTTGGGCCTTCATGGTACTGGATAGGTAACTGCTCAGATTGCTTCCGGTTTTCCTGATAGCAAGGCGAAAAAGCGGAGCTTACTACTGTAAATGAGCATTTTTCAACGCCGCTATCAGGAAAACCGAGAGTGAGCTGAGTAGTTACCTGGATAGAACAGCTATTTGGTACTCCCAAGGGGAATCGAACCCCTGTTTTCGCCGTGAGAGGGCGACGTCCTAGACCGCTAGACGATGGGAGCGGAAGGGTGCGATTGCTAGCGTTTCGTGGCGATGTCGTCAAAATTTCACGGTGTCTCCTTTTATAGCAACCTTGTTGAGCACAAATTCTTGCATTGATGGAATGGAAGGTGAGAATGTCGCGCATGACTACACCGAAACAACCACGACTCAAACAGGGCGAAAAAGTATTATTCATTATGGCGGGGGTATTTGTCGTTCTTGCCATTGTTGCTTTTATAGTGATGGAGGTATCGAGCAGCAAATCAGGCACGCCTCTTTTTAAGATGCGAGTGCATGATAATTTTAATGCTGAGGGTCTGCGTGGTTCTGCGCTGTTTCGTAAGCGGGGGTGTACGGTGTGTCATCGTGCCTTGCGTGACGGAACCAATATGGGGCGTACGGCTGACATGGATGGCATTGGTTCGCGTTTGACGCTGGATTATATGTATAAATTCCTTCTCAACCCCAAGACGGTATATAAAACTGAGCTTTTCGACCATTCTCCTGGCCATGATGCGGGCTTCGTTCAGTTGATGCCACCCAAAGAGCTGCACGCGATTGCTACATTTTTATCCCAACTTAAAGCGGATCAAGGGGCTGCAGATTCACCGGTTCCCCCCAAAGGTGACTCCCTGTTCATCGATACCATGGTGAATACATGGGCACCGAAAGAGTGGAAGCTTAAGTATCATGATATTCGAGATGATTATAAAAATGTTGGTAAACCAAAGGAAGCAGGCAAGTGATGCAACCATGGGATGATGAAGAGTATACCAAATATACCCTATGGTTTCTCTACTGCTGTATTGTCTACAGTCTCATCGGCTTTACTTGGGGCGCATTGATGGGCGGTATTCCTGATTTTCGCCATTTTGTTGATAATCATCTGCATGGAAATCTCATTGTGCGTGCCCATACCCATATCAATCTGCTGGGCTGGGTCGAGATGGCGATCTTCTCCGCAGTTTATTATATCACCCCGCGCTTGGTAAAACGAGGGATTTATAGCATGACGCTGGTAAGGGTTCATTTCTGGATCCATAACTGCGGACTGATTGGCATGGTGGTCTTTTTTACTACGGCGGGGATTATGGGGGCGGAGGCGAGCATTTTAATGTCCCCCGCAGAGGTTGAGGTGATCGTGAAGCCTTGGCTGGAAGTGATGGGCATATTTGGCACGCTGGTGGTGATTGCGAATGGCATCTGGGCCTACAATATATTTCGCACCTGTCACGGTTGGCGTGCCAACCGGCGGGCGGCACTGGGGCAATGATCCGCTACTGCTGGATCGGATTGCTGGCGCTTGCCGTGCTGCTGACCGGATGTGATGTCGGCGTCGGCGGTGGTGGAATTCTCAAACCTGGTCAGCAGGTTCCTTCATTGAAGACCAAGACCTTGAAGGATGTTGGTGGTGACTTGTCTAAAATCACCAGTTATCGCTACCCAGATCCGCGCATGTACCAATACTCGTTTGATCAGGCGATCTTGCAGAAAAAACCGGTTATTTTGGAGTTTGCCACCCCTGGCCATTGTACCCAATGTGATCAGCAGTTACAGATGCTGACAGCTATTCTTGATCAGTACCAAGGGAAGATCCTTATTTTACATATGGATCAGTATTATAATCCTGAAGCGTATAGCACTTTTCATGTGCGTGGCGAGCCGTGGACGATGGTGATTGGTGCGGATCAGAAATTGGTCACAACCATGCCAGGTCGATTGCTTTATCAAGAGCTTAACCCGATATTGAAGGATTTACTCAAGCCTAAACCTAAGCCTGTTGCGAAGGCCAAGCCCGTGGCCACGACGGTTCCGAAGGGAAGTTAGTCGATGGCGAAACGGTGGAATGAGATGGCCTGCGCACTGCATCCTGATAACAAAGGGATGGTGTGGGATCTGGTACTTTATGTGCCAACGGTGGGGTTCTTGCTGCTTTGGGGGCTCAAGCTGTGGTATGGCGGTGAGGATCAGGTATATATTGGCTATGGCTTGATGTTTTTGGGCTTCTTTTTTCTCATGGTTGGAGGCAATCGTGTGCTTCGTCGCATGTTGCTGATGCCCTCCTCTCCGCTGGCGATTGATGTCAATCAGGAGCGGATCAAACTCAAGCTCAAAAGTGGTGAGGATGCGGTTCTTGTGAAGGATGTGCGTTTTTTTTCAGATTATGCAGGCAAGTCCTTTGCATTAACCGGTATCGATGGTCCAGGTGCCAAGCGTCAGTTTGTGTTTCATCGCCAACAGTTTGATGCGCAAGATGTGGAGCTGTTATTGAAAGCCTTGGAAGGCTACAAATAGTCCTATTTCATTACTGAGCGGTAACTACTCAGCACCCTACCAGAAAATGACTGTAACTGCTCAGATTGCTTCCGGTTTTCCTGATAGCAAGGCGAAAAAGCGGAGTTTACTACTGTAAATGCGCATTTTTCAACGCCGCTATCAGGAAAACCGGGAGTGAGCTGAATAGTTACACTGAGCGTTAGGTGTCTTTTTCGCTGCGTCAGTTGCAGATTTTTGAAATGGTGGCTGAAGAGGGCAGCTTTTCTCGCGCTGCCGAAAAGCTTTTTCTAACCCAACCTGCGGTATCTATTCAAATAAAGCGTATTGAGGAGGCGGTATCTCTACCGCTGTTTGATCGCCTTGGTAAACAGGCATTGCTGACGCAGGCGGGCCAAGAGTTGCTGTTGCATAGCCGTGTCATTCATCAACAGATTGATGAAGCGAAGCGGATGCTGGCCGATCTGCATGACCTCAAACATGGAAGTATCACCTTGACGATGGCGGCTACGGCCAACTATTTTGCACCACAGATTATTGCTGGCTTCCATAAGCTGTTTCCTGATGCGCGTATTACCCTGGAGGTGGCAAATCGGGCGGGGTTGATCATCGCGCTGGAGGAGAATCGCGCCGATATGGTGATTATGGGGCGTCCTCCCGATGGGCTGGCAGTGGATATGGCAGCTTTTTGTGAGAATCCATTGGTAGTGATTGCTTCGCCCAGCCATGCACTAGCTACTCAGCGGAATATTTCTTTGGAACGATTGGCCCAAGAGTCCTTCATTATGCGCGAAGCGGCTTCGGGAACTCGAATTGCCGCGCAACGCTTTTTCGATCTTCACGGCTTGCAGCCCAATATTGCGATGGAGATGAATCGCACGGAGGCGATCAAACAGGCGGTAATGGCTGAGTTGGGGGTAGGGATCGTCTCGTTGCATACCTTGGATATGGAGCTGCAACTACGCCGTTTGGTGGTGCTCGATGTGGTGGAGTTTCCGATTATGCGCCACTGGTACTTGGTGCATCGCAGTGGCAAACGGTTGGCGGGCATGCCGCAGGCTTTTAAGAGCTTTGTGCTTGAGCAGGCAGGTGATCTGCTTAGTCTGCCGCAATGGCAGCAGGATCGTTACGAGTAAGGTAATT
>JAUZRF010000105.1 GCA_030950645.1 Mariprofundales bacterium | reverse complement strand
AAAAAACGGAGTGGCTCTGTAAGCCGGGTTTTGTCTGCCTTCCTTGAGAGAAGGGAGACGATCATTCATCTACGCCGACGGTTGCCCGGCGGCTCTAGCAGCCAACCCGGGAGCAGATGCGAGTAACACCATACGCTCCCCTATTTGGCCTTGCTGCGGATGGGGTTTGCCTATGCCTCCGCCCGTTACCGTGCAGAGCGGTGCGCTTTTACCGCACCATTTCACCCTTACCGGAGAGGAATGAACCCAACCGGCGGTCTTTTTTCTGTGGCACTTATCCTCAGGGTCGCCCCCACCGGGCGTTACCCGGCATCCTTACTCTACGCAGCCCGGACTTTCCTCGAGATGCATCGTACACCTCGCGACCGTCCGAGCCACTCCGTTTATTATTACGATATTCCTAGCGCCTCGCGCCATGCCAAAATGAGACGAAACTGCTCATTGGTCAAATCCACCGACAGATCGCGTTTAACCTCGCTCAATGAGGCATAAGGATCCGCATCATTCAGCTCAATCATTAGCGAATCAAAGGCAGAGCCAATCAATCCCGGCACATCAATATGATGGGCGGCACGCACCAGCGCGATGAGATGCTTCATCACCGATTGCTCTTCGATATTCTGCTGCTGTGCAATATCAACGACGGAGGCTCCGCCCTTGTACAGGATCCAGGTAAAATGCTGCGCATCATTGGCTGGCGGCCCTTTGGCCAATAGCACCGGAGCGCCATCCTCGGACAACACCTCCTCATTCGCCTTCTGTTCCGCATGCTCATGAAGCACGCGGGTAAACTGTTCGCCATAAGCATCGAGCTTATACTTGCCCATACCACTGATCTTTGCTAAGGCAGATACTGTTTTAACATCATGCATTTTGCTCATCTCAGAGAGCGCGACATCGCTGATCAACACATGCGGAGCAACATCCTCATCTTCCGCCAGCTTATCACGCATATCCACCAACTTCTGGAACAGATGATCATCACGATCACGATTAAAACGCTTGAGCTTACGCCGCACCATCGGCTGATACTTGGCCAAAGTAACGGCGTTCTTTTTGCGTAGCTCCTCCGCCTTTTCAGTCGCACACATCGTCGATTTTTTATTCACATCCTGAGTAAAATACCCTTGATGCACCAACTGACGAATAATGGAGGTCCACTCATCGCCATTGATCTCCTTACCCTTGCCAAAGCTAGATAGCTCGTGGTGCCCCCGCGCCTTAATCCGACTATGGGTGTTGCCGCGCAGGATATCCACGACATAGCCCGCCGTGTAGGCTCCCTCAAGATCGTTACAGCACTGCAAAACCAATCGCGCCAGCTTGGTGCCATCGAAGGTCTCCGGTGGATCAAGGCAGACATCGCAGTTACCGCAATTCTCCTCTAGATGCTCACCAAAATAGCCTAGCAACACCTTCCGCCGGCAAGTAAGCCCTTCGGAGAGCGAAATCATGCTGTTAAGCTTGTGTATCTCCACTTGGCGTTGCCGGGGGTTCTCCACATTATCAATCAAACGGCGCACCAAATTGACATCGCCGGAGCCATATAGCATCAGCGCTTCGGAGTCGATGCCATCACGACCAGCCCGACCCGTCTCCTGATAATATCCCTCAATCGATTTGGGCAGGTCATGGTGAATAACAAAGCGCACATTGGGTTTATCTACCCCCATGCCAAACGCAATGGTGGCGACAATCACCTGTACCTGATCCCGCAAAAAGTCATCCTGCACCTTTTCACGAACCCGAGCTGGCATGCCGGCATGGTATGCCGCCGCACGCACCCCTTGGCGCTGCAAATTCACCGCCAGATCCTCCACCCGCTTACGCGATAGGCAGTAGATAATCCCCGACGAATCCTTCCAATCGCTTAAAAAATGCAAAATCTGGGTGAGCGGCTGGCGCTTTTCCGCAATCAAATAACGAATATTGGGCCGATCAAAACTGGAGATAAAACGCCGAGCACGACCCAGACCCAAACATTTGGCAATATCTTCGCGAGTTTGCTCATCGGCGGTGGCGGTAAGCGCCAGCATCGGCACTTTAGGAAAAATCTTACGCAGTTCGCCCAGCCGAACATACTCCGGACGGAAGTCGTGTCCCCATTGCGACACACAGTGCGCTTCATCAATCGCAAACAGCGCGATCTTGACCTGCTCCAGCCGCTTGAGGAACGCCTTGGTCAGCAGCCGCTCCGGAGCAACATACAGCATCTCAAGCTCGCCAGCCTCAAAGCGAGCCAATACCTCCTTGGCCTCGGCGGATTTAAGCGAGGAGTTGTAGTAGGCTGCGTTGACACCGCAACGGGTGAGCGCATCCACCTGATCCTTCATCAATGAGATCAGCGGCGATACCACAATGCCAATGCCATCGCGCATCATTGACGGAATCTGATAGCAGAGCGATTTACCTCCACCGGTCGGCATCAGAACAAATGCATCGCGACTGTCGAGCATGGTGTAGACCACCTCGTCCTGCATCGCACGGAATTCGGGGTAGCCGAAGGTGTCATTAAGAATTTTTAGTGCTTGTCGTTGCTTGGTTTTACTTGCCATACTTACTAAGCTAGCGTCGATCATGGCGATTGGCCAGTCTTTAGCCCTCCATCACCATGGCGACCTAGGAGGAAATGATGATAAAACTAACACGCTTTCATTGAGATACCGCTGTTATGATCCAATGTTCATTAAAGGGGTTTGCGTGCCGTGCAACTGATAGGCCACACCATCCTCGTAACCCGGGCAGCCACCCAATCCATGGCTACAGCAGAGGAGATAAAGCGGCGCGGTGGAGAGGCTGTCCTGCTGCCCTGTTTGGAGATGATACCATGCCCAGATGGCGTGGCAAAAGCCCTCGCTGCTTTAACCATCGACCCCACCGCAGAGCTATTGCTAACCAGCATCAATGGGGTGGAGAGCCTGCGCAGCAGCGTATCGGATGTGGAGTTGGTGCAGCAGATCGGGTCACGACGGGTCATGGCCGTAGGCAGCCACACCGCCAAGGCCTTGCATGCAATCGGCTTAAAAGCGGTGGCACAGCCAGAGACCATGTCCCAACTGGGGGTGGCCGAATGGTGGAACCAGCATGGCTGGCCCCAACGGTTGATCTTTGTTCGTGCCCAACATGGGCGTAAAGACTTGATAGCACTGCTCGATCAGCATGGCGCTGACTACCAGATATTTGCTTGCTATGAATCCAAAACGCCTGAGCAAACAGTGCCAACAGCGCTACTAGAAGCCCTGCATCACGGTGCGATTGACGCGGTGTTACTGGGCAGCGAAGCGACTGCGCGCGGCTTGATCGCCCGGGTGGGCATCGACCTAGCACGGCGGCCACTGGCGGTGGCGATCAGCCCACGCGTGGCGACGGCGGCGACGGCGCTGGGTCTGCGCGTGCAGGTGGTGGCGCAAAACGCTAGCTTTGAGACCATGTTGGATGCACTTGGCCGCCATTTTACAGCGTAATTTTCAAAGGGTGCGGGTAACTACTACTCAGCGCCCTACCAGAAAATGGCTGTAACTGCTCAGATTGCTTCCGGTTTTCCTGATAGCAAGGCGAAAAAGCGGAGTTTACTACTGATGCCCTCGCAAAAAGTCAGAATGCCGATTTTCATGGGGTGTCCAAACCCTACCGACGGTCATAAACATCGATTCTGGGGCAAATGGTGAGCACATTTTTCCATCGCTGTGAAAACTTCGGGAACATCTCGACTTTTTGCGAGGGCATCACTACTGTAAATGCGCATTTTTCAACGCCGCTAGCAGGAAAACCGGGAGTGGGCTGAGTAGTTACCATTAATCAACCTGTATCTCCGTGATTGCTCTATGCATCATCG
>JAUZRF010000104.1 GCA_030950645.1 Mariprofundales bacterium | reverse complement strand
CTCTGTGAATAGTAGCTCCTCAGCTCACTCCCGGTTTTCCTGATAGCGGCGTTGAAAAATGCTCATTTACAGTAGTAAACTTAAGCTTTTTCGCCTTGCTATCAGCAAAACCGGAAGCAATCTGAGCAGTGACAGCCATTTGCTGGTAGGGCGATGCGTGAAATTAGCTCTTATGGGAATTCGATCCTAGGCAACGAGTAGGGCTACGCAGCGTCCCCCCGCTTTTTCAACAGCCCGTCGCATAGCAGCGACAGTTCAAACAGCAGCCACATCGGTAGTGCTAGCATGATCTGGGTAATCACATCGGGAGGTGTGAGTACTGCCGCAGCCACAAAAACAATCAGCACCACATAACCACGATTGGCCTTAAGTGTCTCCGCGGTGACTACACCAAAGTGCATCAGTAGCAACAGCACCATGGGCAGCTCGAAGGCAAGGCCAAAAGCAAACAGCATGCGCATAAACATCGTCAAGGATTCCTTGAGTGAAGGCATCGCCGTAATTTGAGCGGATGCAAAACCAAAAAAGAACTTGAATGCAACTGGGAAGACCCCCAAATATGCAAATAGCCCCCCGCCATAAAACAGCAGCGCTCCCGCCAACAACAGCGGGGTAAATAGGCGTCGCTCATGGTCGTACAAGCCAGGAACAATGAAGCCCCATAGCTCGGCCAATAGCCACGGAAAGGTGATAAAAAACCCGAAGAACATCGCCACCCGAACATAGGTGAAGAATGCTTCATGAGGTGCGATGAAAATCATTGTAGTATGTGGACCTAATGCGGCCCGTAATGGCTCTGAAAGCCAAGAAAATAGCACATCTGCCTGCCAAAAGCAGATTACAAAAGCCAAAATTAGAATCAGCATGTAGCGCAACAGACGGGTGCGCAACTCAATCAGATGGGAGATCACTCGATGCCGGGTTTGTCCCGGTCACGCTTCTTTACCACCGGCTCAAGGTCGGTCACATCATGGATGGTCTCTACCACATTGTTCTGAATGTCGCGCAGCTCGTTCTCAACCGGTTGACGAATCTCTTTCTGAATATTTTGCCATTGCCGCGAAACATAGCCAATCATCCGCCCGACCGTTTGCGCCGCTTGTGGCAGACGCTCTGGGCCAACTACAATCAGCGCTACCAAGCCGATGATTAACATCTCCATCCATCCAATGCCAAACAGTTCCATAGCGAGCTATTCTGGTACGCAGGATCCCTTATGACTTATGTTCATCTGGATCCTTATCACTCTCATTTTGCAGGCCGTTACGCAGGCCGGAGACAAATTTCCCTAACCCTTCGCCAAGCTCAGGAAGGCGTTTGGCACCAAAAACCACCAAAACAATAATAAGGATGACGATCAATTCCCAAATTCCCATACCAAACATTATTTAACCTCCATATTCCGTACCGACACAGTAACTACTCAGCTCACTTCTGATTTTCCCGATAGCGGCGTTGAAAAATGCTCATTTACAGGAGTAAACTCCGTTTTTTCGCCTTGCTACCAGAAAAGCCGTAAGAAACCTAAGCGGTTACAGCTATTTTCGGGTAGGGTGCTGAGTAGTTACCCGACACATTCATCACCGCATGGTAGAATCGGCGGCATTCTGAACCCACCATGGGCTGATAGCCAGTCTCATCGTCAACCACCTTGCCGTTTCTATTGCTCCACGGCCTCGCGCAGCTCCAGTGAATCCGAGCACTCAGGGCAATGATGCCACTGTGGCAGCCCCGCCTCCTTACTCAAATTGATGCAAATATCATTCTGGCATGCCGGACAGCTACCGCTGGCATCACGCCCCTCTTCGGCCATCTTTTTCTTCCGCGATGCAATCACGATCCCGGCGATAAAAAAGGTCGGAACCAAAATGATATGCGCAATTGGAATCACCACACAGGCTGCGGCAATCAGCCACATCCCCACCAACGACTTGACCGCGCGCATTGTTCGTTCTTGACTTGAGTAGGCGATGATGCGCATCTCTGCGGGTGTGATTGCGCCACTACTTTGGCTTTTGAATGCAATATTTCGTGTGATTTTTTCAGACATCGGTCACTCCCCTCATCTTTTCAGTTAGCATATTTGCTGGCATGTACCATTACCAATGGCCTGGAGCCCCCAGCCAGTATCGCAGGCAGGGAGATGCCGGGCAGTGGTTCCAGCGCATCCTCGGGACAGATCGCCACACAGCGCAGACATCCTATGCATCTATCAGGCTGAAACTCAAGCACCCGGTTGGATCCGAATTCCCGCATATCCAGCGCCTGGGTAGGACAGCATTGAATGCACTGAGCACAGGCAGTGCAGCGATCGTCAGCTTGAATCGCACCCAAAGGAATCCCTGCCAGATAGGGAACTGGGGTGAAATTGGGCTGTAATCGGGGCAGTGCGCGCACAAACATCCGGAGACGAAGAGGTCGCTGGCGGGGGATGGTGTCGGAAGCTTGCGCTGCGTCTGCCTGTTCCCGACTGCGTTCCCGACTGAGTTCCCGACTAAGCTCCTGACGAAGCGCCTGGCTTGCCGCCTGACCAATCTGTGCGGCAACCACCACCGCACTTTGGGAAAACGATGGAATCAGCTTGCGAAAAAAAGCGCGCCGTGGCGGTTCAACCACATCGGGAAACGCTGCTTCAGCCGGCTTCGCCGCACCACTCTTGGCGTGATGACCAATCGCCATACGGACACCAAGCGCCGCGTTCAGTGTGGAATAGTCCCGCTCAGTCTGAGCCATCACCTCAGCCCCGGCAGCTATCGCGCAGGATGCACACCCATCAAGGCCGATAAGGTTCAACCGTTTGACGCCATCAGCGGCCATACATGCCAACAGCAGGGGATCCCAAGAGGCATGGCAGGCAACCCGCAAAGCGGCATCCGTATCGATATTGGCATCTGCCACCGCGCTACACGCCACGCCGATGGTGCAAACCCCCTCGATAACTTGCTGTTTTGCCTGCTGTAACAGCTTTTCAGGGTTCAGATCACGATGCGTAATGGCATCCGAAGGGCAGGCATGCACACACGCGGTACAACCTGTGCAAAGCGCCCCATCCAACTGTGGTAGCCGCTTCGTATCCAGCTGGATTGCCTGCGAGGGGCACCCCTGCTGACAACGGGTGCAAGGGGTAATCGCTACTGCTTCCATCTGTGCATTCAAGCAGCTCGTAGATATGATGACCGGCAAAGATTGCATGAGGGCAAGCATGCCGTTGAATAGAGAAAAAGCACGCAGTTCACGCCATCAATGCGGTTTTCGGTTCACCTGCCACACCACAAGTGATACGATCCCGCCCGGTGACAATAATATTGGCGAGCAAGTTGGCAAGCCACCCCGTAAATCCGATTCAGCTACGCATGAGGAACCTTTGAAGGAATTTGAAAAAATTAAACGCCTGCCACCCTATATCTTCGCAGTCGTCAATCAGCTCAAGATGGAGCTACGCCATGCCGGACGCGACATTATCGACTTGGGGATGGGGAATCCAGATCAACCCACCCCGCAGCATATCGTCGATAAACTATGCGAAGCGGCACAGGATGGTCGCAACCATCGTTATTCGATGTCGCGCGGTATTCCTGGCTTAAGGCGCGCGGTTTGCAGCTGGTACAAACGCAAATTTGATGTTGATCTTGATCCTGAAACCGAGGCGATCGCCACCATTGGCTCCAAAGAGGGGTTGGCACATCTCGCGGTAGCGATCACCTCGCCTGGCGATCTCATCCTCACCCCCAACCCTGCCTATCCCATCCATCCCTACGGCTTCATTATTGCAGGTGCGGATATCCGCCATGTACCAATGGGCCCTGGGCGCGACTATTTTGAGGATGTCAAGAAGGCGGTGCGTGACTCTTGGCCTCGCCCAAAAATCCTAGTGGTGAATTTCCCCTCCAACCCTACCGCACAAGTGGTTGATCTTGATTTTTATGTTAAACTGGTTGATTTTGCTCGTGAACATAAGTTGATCATTATCTCAGACATCGCGTATGCGGAGATCTGCTTCGACGGCTATACCTGCCCCTCTATTTTGCAGGTTCCGGGTGCCAAAGAGCTTGCCGTCGAGTTTTACTCGCTCTCCAAAACCTACAACATGCCGGGCTGGCGCATGGGTTTCATGGTTGGCAATCCCGAAATCGTTGCTGCCCTGGCTAAAATTAAGTCCTACTTGGATTACGGTACTTTTCAGCCGTTACAAATCGCCGCCTGTGCCGCACTCAACGGACCACAAGAGTGTGTCGAGGAGATTCGCCTCATGTACCAATCACGGCGCGATGTGATGATCGATGGGCTACACAAAATGGGTTGGATGGCCGAGAAGCCCAAGGCAAGCATGTTTATCTGGGCAGAGATTCCCGATCAGTTTAAATCACTGGGTTCGCTAGAGTTCGTCAAACGGCTACTGTCCGAAGGTGGGGTGGCGCTCTCCCCGGGTATAGGCTTCGGTGATTATGGTGACCATTTCGTCCGTATCGCATTGATCGAAAATGAACACCGCACCCGCCAAGCGTTGCGTGGCATGCGCCATTTCCTGCACGCTGGCAGCTAAACAATAAGCGTAACTGCTCAGATTGCTTTCGCTTTTTCTGATAGCAAGGCGAAAAAGCGGAGTTTACTACTGTAAATGCGCATTTTTCAACGCCGCTATTGGGAAAACCGGGAGTGAGCTGAGTAGTTACCAATAAACTGGAGACATATCCATGAGTGAAGTACGCGTTGGCCTGATTGGCCTAGGAACTATCGGCACCGGAGTCGCCCGCATTCTGCTAGAACAGACCGAGCTCATGGCACGGCGTTTGGGCAAACGCGTGCGCTTAACCGCTGTCTGTGACCGTGATTTAAGCCACGACATCACCCACCATCGTGGTCTCGATCTCAGCGGCGTCCGGCTGGTGCATGATGCTGCCAAGATGCTGGCCGCTGATGATATCGACATCATCGTGGAACTGATTGGTGGCTATGAGCCTGCGCGCAGCTTGGTGGTTGAGGCGATCGGTCACGGGAAGCATATCGTGACCGCCAACAAGGCGCTGATCGCCAAACACGGCGAAGAACTATTTACGCTGGCTGCCCAACACGGCACCGCGATCGGTTTTGAAGCGGCAATCGGCGGCGGAATTCCCTGCCTCAAGGCGTTACGCGAAGGGTTGGCCGCCAACGCCATCACCTCGGTACACGGCATCTTGAACGGCACCTGCAACTACATCCTCACCCGGATGGAAGATGAGGGTGCCGATTACCATGATGTATTGCGCGACGCCCAAACGCTGGGCTACGCCGAGGCCGACCCTACCTTCGATGTTGAAGGGGTGGATACCGCCCACAAACTGGCCATTCTCGGAGCCATGGCTTTCGGCAGCACCATCGATTTTGCTTCCGTTCACACCGAGGGCATCGCAGCCATCACCCCCGATGATATTGCCTCCGCCAGCGAGCTTGGTTTTCGCATCAAGCTACTCGGCATCGCCAAGCCGCATGGCGACGGGGTGGAGATGCGCGTTCACCCCACCTTGGTGCCAATCGAGTCACAAATCGCTCAGGTATCCGACTCCTACAATGCGGTACTGATCTCCGGGGACTTCGTCGAAAATACCATGTACTATGGTCGTGGTGCCGGCGAGCGGCCGACCGCCTCCGCCGTGGTGGCCGACATCCTCGACATCGCCCGCGCCCTTCCTGATGGGATTGCACACCTCGCCCCACCAATGGGCTTCCCTGCTGCCCACCGTCTTAATCTCGCCACCACCCCGATCGCCGAGGTGGAGTGCGAGTACTTCTTGCGCCTGATGGTGCAAGATGAGCCGGGAAGTATTGCTGCCATCACCCAAATCCTCGCCGACCATCGCATCAGCCTGGAGGCGGTGATACAGAAAGCGCGCCACCAAACCCAAGCGGTGCCAATCGTGCTACTCACCCACCAGACCCGCGAAGGAAACCTCAATACTGCCATCAGCCGCATCGCTGCTTTAGAGAGCGTGCAGGGCGAGGCAATGATTCTGCGCATCGAGCGCTTTGGAGCCTGATATGTCCCACTAC
Source organism: Mariprofundales bacterium (assembly GCA_030950645.1). Lineage (GTDB taxonomy): Bacteria > Pseudomonadota > Zetaproteobacteria > Mariprofundales > J009 > JAUZRF01. The sequence continues at coordinate 13,585 of JAUZRF010000104.1, read as the reverse complement.
TACCAAGGTATCATCAACCGTTATCGCGCCCTGCTTCCCATCGCCGATCACGATACCATCATCACCCTCTATGAAGGCAATACGCCGCTGCATGAATCGCACAACTTGCGTAACGCCATCAATCCAGAGCTGCAAATATTCCTTAAATATGAGGGGTTAAACCCCACGGGTTCATTTAAGGATCGTGGCATGACGATGGCAGTCACTCAAGCCTACAACGCCGGCAGCCGCAAGGTGATCTGCGCCTCCACGGGTAACACCTCAGCCTCGGCTGCCGCCTATGCCGCCAACTGCGGCATGGAGGCGTTTGTGCTCATTCCCGAAGGAAAAATCGCGCTGGGAAAACTCTCTCAGGGCATGCGTTACGGCGCCAAGGTGATTCAGGTTCGCGGCAACTTCGATCAGGCACTGGAGATTGTGCGTGTAGTCTCTGCGGATGGCTCCATCACCTTGGTCAATTCGGTCAATCCCTACCGCATCCAAGGGCAAAAAACCGCAGCATTCGAGATCGTTGATGAATTGGGCTTTGCTCCCGACTACCACGCTTTGCCCGTTGGAAATGCAGGCAATATCACGGCCTACTGGATGGGATATAAAGAGTATTTCGACAAACGCGTGACGGACTCGCTGCCCAAAATGATCGGCTTTCAAGCCGCAGGATCCGCCCCAATCGTCAACGGTGCACCAGTGAAAAACCCAGAAACCATCGCCACCGCCATCCGCATCGGCAACCCAGCAAGTTGGCAACAAGCAGAGGCCGCACGCGACGAATCGGGCGGTGCCATCGAGGCGGTGACCGATGATGAGATCCTAGAGGCCTACAACATGCTCGCCAGCTTGGAAGGTGTGTTCTGCGAACCCGCCAGCGCCGCTTCGGTGGCAGGTGTGATCAAACGCAACAAAGCAGGCCTGTTTCAACCCGGCGACCGCATCGTCTGCACCCTCACCGGCCATGGCCTCAAAGATCCCGAAACCGCAATGCGCAATGTGCCACAGCCAATCACCATTGATGCCACCGAGGATGCAGTGCGGCGAACATTAGCCTCCGACTAACGCACCATTTTCATCACCTACTGCCGTGCTTTGATGCTACTCAAAGCCGGCAGCGGGTATGGCTCACCTCTATCCACACTGGGCACAAAGTGACGGTCTGACCGTTCCCTTGAACATTCGGATTTCAACTCCGAATGTTCAAGTTTGTTGGCTTCGCAAAAAGTCGAAATATAACACCTCCTGCAGCAACAATAGAAACAGGTATCGTAACTACTCAGCTCACTCCCGGTTTTTCCGATAGCGGCGTTGAAAAATACTCATTTACAGTAGTAAACTCAACAGCAGGGGTCAGGGCTTGTTTCGCGGATTTTATTCTTCGAGCACCAGCAAAACCCGAATAATCTGATCGGCAGCTATCGCTGCCGAAAACCTGCGGCATCAAACACCACTTTAACTCGCCTTCTTGAAGGTGATGGTCGTCATGGTCACCCAAACTCGAAATATCCGCTTCACCCACACGCCCCCTCATTTTACAGAAATTTCCGCGATACTACTGCGCAATCAGTGGCTCAGTTTTCATGAGCATAAGTGGGTCAATTTTGGTGAGCGCCCAAGACGCGAACCTGATTCTTACTTCCTATTGCCTATTTCACCCCTGAAAAGGTGGTTTTAAGGGTGGGAAACGCGGTTCACTTTGATATTAATGCAAGATAATCAATATTTTAGCTTGGCCCGACCCCCGCGGCTTGGTCCGAAAATCCGCGAAACAAGCCCTGACCCCAAAGAATTCGTGAAGAACGCGAAACAAGCCCTGACCCCAAAGAACGCTGACCCCAAAGAATACAAAGAATAACATGGCATTTGACTACTCATGGAGCATACACCACTTTAATTCATTCCTCTTATACGCTGCTGACGAAAAAACGGTGAAACTTCAGCCCATTCATCAGATGGGGTCATTACGATAGCATGATGCGCGTTACCATATACCCACCGCATAGCAACCAAACAAACAGGATCGCAGCCAATATGAACGGCTTTATTCCCACACCTTTGAGCTTGTTTAAGCTGGTTTCCATCCCCAGTGCTGTCATTGCCATGGTCAATAAAAACTGATCGATCTGCCGCAAGCTATGCACCCAACTTGTCGGCAGCCATTGCAGTGAGTTGAACAGTACCACGGCAAGAAAACCGACCGCAAACCAAGGGACAGCCAATCTATGCGGTTCGCTACCTGCCGCTACGCTGCCATTCACGCTGCTATTGTTTGCGGTAATACTGCTGCGCGACCACCACCAGCCCACGATCAATAGCGCGGGCACAAGAAGGATCACCCGAGTCATTTTGACGATGACGGCATCATTGGTAACCGCCTGACTGATATCACTGGCGGCACCCACCACCTGAGCGACTTCATGCACGGTGGCGCCGATATAAATGCCCCAGCCATTGGTGCTTAATCCAGGTAAACCGGCATGAAACAACCCTGGGTAGACCAACATCGCCAAAGTACCAAACAGCACCACCGTAGCCACTGCTGCAGCCGTTTGGTGTCCTTCAGCTTTCACGGTTGGCTCGAAGGCCATAATCGCCGCAGCCCCGCAAATAGCGCTGCCAGCACCGGTGAGGAGGGCGGTTTCTCGATCCATTCCCAGCCAGTGTACGCCTAAAACATAGGCCAACAATAGCGTGGAAACCATCATGGTTGCGGCGGTACCAATCCCTGCCCAACCAATGGCGATAACCTCTTGTATCATAATGGAAAACCCGTACAAAATGACGGCAATACGCAATATTCTCCGCGCCGTAAAGCTGATGCCGGGCATCCACGCTTGTGGCAAGCGGTGATGCAGCGTGTTGGCGTAGAGTATTCCTAGCAAGATGCCCACAATCAACGGACTAATCGCCATCTGTCTTACCCACGCCCACTGGCTGATCTGCATCGCCGCTATGGCAAACAGTACCACAAAAAGAATACCATTAATGGTGTCTGCGGCGTTTTCCCGACTAAACAATGCTATCTCTCCTATGCAACCTCATAGGTGGGAACGCTAGCGGCAGTTATATATTACTAATAATATTTAATAGTGATTGCATTCATTCAATATAGTGATATGTTTTCACGATGCGATTGAATTCAGACCAGTTACTCAGTTTTGTGGCCTTAGCCGAAAAAGGGGGTGTGAATGCGGCCGCATGCGCGCGTCATCTCACCCAGCCGGCGATATCCAATCAGTTAAAACGGCTACAGGAGACGATCGGGATCGCACTCTACCGGCGACAGGGGCGCGGCGTGGTATTGACCTCCAGCGGGGAGCTGTTTTATCAGTATGCGTTGCGGGTGCGTCACGCCTTGCAGGAGGCGGAGGCATTTGCTGCTGAACTCCAAGGTGTCATCGCCGGCCGTATTCATATTGCCGCGAGTCAGACCCTTGCGGGCTCATTGTTACCCGCAGCTTTGGTCGCCTTTCGCCAAATCAATTCAGAGATCGAGGTATTTATTGATAGCGGAAATAGTCGACAGGTGTTTGATAGCATGGAGAGTCATGATCTTGGGCTGGTGGAATCCCCGCTGCCAGCTACTCCAGCACCCTCTTGCTGTAAGGTCACGCCGCTGGGGCAAGATGAAATCGTTGCTGTGATGCAGGTCGGGCATCCGCTAGCTAAGTATAGATCGGTCCCGCTGGCGGAACTGATGCCGCATCCATTGATATGGCGCGAAGCAGGCTCGGGTACGCGGGAGGCGTTGGAGCAGGCGCTGCTGCGCGAGTGCGGACATTTGCCGCAAGTACACCTTTGCTTTGGCGGTGTTGCGGCGGTGCTTGAGGCGGCGCGTCAGGGTTTGGGGATCGGGATTATTTCATACCTCAGCCTATCCGAATCCGATCCCGTGCTCATTGCGCGGCCACTATCGCCGCAGCTACGGCGCCCAATGTCGCTATTGCTACCGAGCCATGCGGCTCCTGCAGCAAAAAAATTCGCAGACTTTCTAGTTCAGTACCTACAACTACGGCTTACGGCAGACCGGCGATGATAGGCTGATATTGACCGATCAGGTCGAGTAACTACTTAGCAGTCTACCCGAAAATGGCTGTAACTGCTCAGATTGCTTCCGGTTTTTCTGATAGCAAGGCGAAAAAGCTTAAGTTTACTACTGTCAATGCGCATTTTTCAACGCTGCTAACGGGAAAACTGGGAGTGAGATGAGTAGTTACTAGGTCGGTTTGTTTGACCATGAGAATCGCGGCCATAACCACTTGGATAGGGCGGCATCGATCGAGAGCTTGCCGGGACCATAGAGCGCGAGAGCTAGCAGCATTAGTCCCCATGCCTTGTGATCGATAAATGCATTGCCGATAAAGTCCGTCCACAGTCCATGGGGCCATAGGTCGGGGTAGGAGATCACTGCAACGATGTTGTAGACAAAAAGAAAGATCGCGGAGAGCCGTCCTGCGAGTCCGAGTACCAAGAAAAAGGGGATAATCAGTTCAACATAGGTTCCCATCGTGGCGGCGAGGTCGGGTGATAGGAATGGGACATGGTACTCGTAATTGAACAGGTAGGCGGTGCCCATGGGGTCATTGAACTTGACCACCCCCGCCCGCCAAAAAGCCAAGGCGACCCAAAGTCGAAATAGCAGCAGGCTGATGGGCTGCATCGTGTTTAGCAGCCCCGTGAATCGGGAATAGATGGCGTTAATCATGGATAATATTGCGTTCATTGCTGCTCCTCAGGTGTGATGTTGATGATTAAATGGTTGCTCGTGAGCATGGAAAAGAGCTGTGGCAGCGCGAACTCGGGGTATCCCTGGGTCAGGACTCGACCCAGCGCGTTCTGCATCGTCATCCCGTGCAGGATGGCGTGCAGCCAGATGCAGGCAGCGGGATCCATGAGCTGCATCGCGACTTGCGCCTGATCGCGCCATAGCAGCAGGGATTGTCCGTCCGGCTCCAAGTGAAGTGGATCCTCGGTTGGCTCCATGCAGTAGCGCCAGAGATCAAAGATGCGATGCTCGGATGTGATCAGCTCTACGCTGGGGTGAAGTTGCAGTGAGGCATCGCCTAGCTGTTGCAGTTGCGCCGCTACTTCCGATACCCCCATCGCCTCGGCATCGGCCGCGAGGTAGCAGCGCTGGCGTGCCCACTCCAAGCGCGCTATATCTGGGAGATAGGCAAGATCCGCAGCCTCGTCCATGGTGGAGAGAAGATCGGAAAGCTGTCCGCCATAGCGCTGTAAATTGCCATATTGGGGTGGATATTGGTGCACATAGCGGTCCGCAGCGAGATCAAAAAAAGGCTCGCCAACCAGCAATAGCGTCGCGGGATAACTGGTTTTGAGCGCATCGGAGAGGATGTTCTCCACAATGTGACGATAGATCTGCATGCGTTGATCCGCTGCCAGTCCGTTGTCCGCAATCCAAGGGAGGATGGCCTCATCTTGGTGCATGACGCTATTGAAGAAATGCTGTTGCAGTTCGGCCAGTGATGGCGGCGCGCTATGCTGCATTCATGATCTCTTCCGCCTTGTTCGCCTCGCCCTGAAGCACTGCGAAATCCGGAATATGGGCGTCCCACTCAATCAATGTCGGCTGCCTGCCGATGCGGTCAATGGTCTGTTGATACAGGTGCCACACCTCGGGGTAGACGGGGTGATCATGGGAGTCGATCAGCAAGGGGACAGGTAAACCCTCCTTGCGGGAGAATCCGGCTAGGTGGATCTCTGCCACCAGTGCTGCAGGCACGGCATCAATAAAGGTCAGGGGGTCAAAGTTGTGGTTGACGCTGTTGACATAGATGTTGTTGACATCAAGTAGCAGTTCGCAGCCGGCGCGTTGTGCCAGTGCGACCACAAACTCCCATTCGGGGATGGTTGAGTGGGTGTATTCCAGATAGGTCGAGGCATTCTCGACTAGGATGGTGCGACCCAAGCGCTGTTGCGCGGCATCCACCCGTTCCACCATGAGGCTGAGCGACTCCTCGGTATAGGGCAGTGGCAATAGCGCATTGAGGTGATAGCTGCCAACACCGCCCCAGCTAATGTGCTCGGATACCAGCCCGGGTTGAATGCGTGTCACCAACGCCTGCAGCTGCATCAGATGATTCTGGTAGAGCGCCTCGGCAGTGCCCAGCGAGAGCCCGACACCGTGCAGGCTTATTGGATAGTGCGCACGAACCTGCTCCAACAGTTGAATCATCTCGCCACCGGCGGCAAAGAAGTTTTCGCTGTGTACTTCGAGCCAAGGAACCGGTGGTAAGGTGGTTAATAGATGGGCAACATGGGGCGGACGCAGTCCAATTCCAGCCTGCTCCGGGATCGAACCATCTGGGATCGGGTGGCCCACCCCAAGTGCGACCATGTCGCGCTTACTTGCTTTTGGTGTTGCCGCCATCAATTTTAGCACACAGTCCAGCGGGGACGGCAATAAATGCCTTGGTATCGCGTGCTTGAGAGTCCTGGCCAGCGCAGGAGTGTCCTGGTGACTTGCAGTCGTTCTTATATGCCGCATTGATGCCGTAGCATCTCTCCATCGCCATTCCTGGCTTGGCTACGGCTTCACTGGCAACGCCTAGTGTTAGCGCGCTAATGAGCGCAGATCCCAGTAAAAGTTTGGTTTTTGTTTGCATCGTTAAGAGCCTCCGGACAGTAATATCGCATGGCAGAATATTGGCTATGCGTCGAGTAAGTCTACGATGCTTCATGTTTCTTACAAGATAGCTACTCCGCTCACTCCCGGTTTTATCCCAATAGCGTGGCCAGCCAACGCGATTGCGGGCGGCTCTCTAGCGCCAGTTTCACCACCATGGTCAGCGGCACGGATAGTAACATCCCTATCGGCCCCAATACCCAGCCCCAAAACACCAGTGAGCTGAAGACCACCAGCGGTGATAATCCCACTCCACGACCCATGAAGCGCGGCTCAATGCCGTTGCTGATGATAAGATTGATCGCGCTATAGCCGCCCGCTACCAGCAATGCGGATTCGGCGTCCAATTGTACCAATGCGAGCAGCACGGCGGGAATGGCCGCGATGATGGGGCCGATGGTGGGGATGAAGTTGAATAAAAATGTCAGCACTCCCCATAGCAGGGGATAATCGACGCCTAGCGAGATAAGTAACAACCATACTAGTGCGCCGGTGAGCAGGCTGATCCAGGTTTTGACTGCGAGGTAGCGGTTGACGCTGCCGAGAAACTGCGTCACCGCCTCGGATGATGGCGCGTGTTCACCGATACCCTCCCATTTTTTGGGTAGCGCCAGTGCTTCAAACAGCAGGAAAATCGTAGTGAGTAGAATAAGTATCATATTAGCCAAAGACTTGCCTAAATCGGTGAGCAGGCTTCCAGCCATGCCCATAGCGGCGGCGGGATCTAAGACATTTTTCAGCGTCGTGGTGTTGAGCGCCACCCCCATGCTAGCTAGCCAATCTAGCAACTGCTGTTTTTGGCCATTCAGTCGTGCTTGATAGGTGGGGAGTTGGTGGGTGAAATCTGCGATCGAGGTGCCCAACAGCAGCGCCAAGAGCGATCCGGCCATCAGCAGAATGAAGAAGAGCAGGAGCACGCTGCCGACCTCGCCTAGCCGCAGGCGCTGCATCCATTGTAGCAGCGGCAGGCAGATTAGCGCCAAAAACAGCGCCAACAGGAAGGTGGTGAGCAGTGGTGCTGCGGCCTTGAGTCCGGCAACAATGACGACGAGAGAGGCCAAGGCGAGTAATATGCCTGATGGATAAGTGCGTGACATGTGGTGGGGCTCCCAAGATGGTGATAGTGATTCGCTGGCGTCGGCTACAGCTGCAGCTAGCAGTGCAATCGCAATGGCCAACGATGGCACAGTTGCCCTGCCAGTCAAATCGCATAGGGTGGCGGCTTTTTCTTTGTGTGCCTATGCATCCCATGCTAGAAGCCGCATCAATTTTTTGACGGAGGACAAATGAATGTCAGCTGAAATCGAAGCGAAAGTGATTAAGATTGTGGGCGATCAGCTCAATGTGGACGAGAGTGAGATCAATCCCGACTCATCGTTTGTTGATGATCTCGGTGCCGATTCTCTCGATACGGTGGAACTTGTGATGGCGTTTGAAGAGGAGTTCGGCATCGAAATTCCCGACGACGATGCCGAAACGATCCAGAGCGTGCAGAACGCGATCGATTATATCGCCAGCAAGGCGGAGTAACCCTTTTGGCACGACGCGTTGTCATCACGGGCGTTGGGCTTCTCACGCCGCTAGGTCTGGATGCCGCCAGTACTTGGGAAGGCGTTGTGGCCGGCAAGTCCGGCATTGCGCGCATTACCCGATTTGATGCGGAAGCTGCAGGGATGGCCTGCACCATCGCCGGTGAGGTGAAAGGGTTTGATCCTGAGCCCTATATTAATCGCAAAGATGCACGCAAAATGGACACCTTTATCCAGTATGGTGTGGCAGCGGCCTCGATGGCACTGGCCGATTCTGGACTGGAGATCGATGGGGGTAATGCCGATCGCGTTGGGGTGATTATTGGCTCCGGTATTGGTGGTCTGCCCTCCATTGAGGCGACGATGCTCGCCTATCAAAAGGGTGGCGCACGCAAGATATCCCCCTTCTTTATTCCACGAACCATTATCAATATGACCTCCGGTTGGGTATCGATGCTGACGGGTGCGAAAGGGCCGAACTCGGCGACGGTCACGGCCTGTGCGACTGGCACCCATGCGATTGGTGAGGCGTGGCGCTTGATTGCGGGTGGCGAGGCCGATGCTATGTTGGCTGGAGGTTCCGAAGCCTGCATTTGCGTGCTTGGGGTCGGTGGTTTTGCTGCCTCTAAGGCGCTCTCTACTCGGAATGATGATCCACAAGCGGCCTCCCGGCCGTGGGATCAGAGCCGCGATGGCTTCGTCATGGGTGAGGGAGCTGGCGTGATGATGCTGGAGTCACTGGAATCGGCCAAGGCGCGTGGCGCGACGATTTATGCGGAGCTGGTTGGCTACGGCATGTCTGGTGATGCCTACCATATCACTGCCCCGTCACCGGGTGGTGAGGGAGGCGCGCGTTGTATGGAGGCGGCACTAAAATCCGCCGGTTTGGCTGCGGATTCGGTGGATTATGTCAATGCCCATGGCACCTCAACGCCAGCGGGTGATCTGGCTGAAACCTCTGGTATTAAACGGGTATTTGGCGATCATGCCCGCAAGATAATGGTCACATCCAACAAGTCGATGATCGGCCATCTTCTTGGTGCGGCGGGTGGAGTGGAAGGGGCATTGACTGCGCTCTCTATTTACCATGGTGTGGCCACTCCGACCATCAATTTGGAAAATCCTGGCGAAGGGTGTGATCTCGATTATGTGGCCAATGCGGCGCGTGATGCCGATATTCAGGTGGCGGTCTCGAACTCTTTCGGCTTTGGTGGTACCAACGCATCGTTGGTGTTCAAAAAAATCTGACTGCGCTGAGAGTCTCTTGTAAAATTTTGGGTGGATGAGTGGCAATCCCACTTCGAGTGCAGTTACGGGATGTTTTCAATGGGTGCTGAGTAGTTCTTCGCATTGATTGCCGCTATTCGGGCACGGCGTTCGACTTTTTTGCTAGCTATAGTCCGCAGTGCGCCGCGCTGCTTGAGGATCCTTCCGGCGATGGCGTGCAGTGGGTGGCATCCAGTGCAGGGGTTCATAAGCGGCTTGATCATTTAGATCAATGCGATTTAGGGGCTTGGCGTGACTGGCTAACTCCTCCGAAAACCTCGGTAGCGGGGGGGATCTATTGCCTGCTCTACCTTGCCTATGAGGCGAGTGGGCTGTTTGAACAGCTCCCGCCAGCCAAAACTGTACCCACCACCCCGTTGCTGTACGCCCATCATCCGGATTGGTCGCTACGCTTTGCTGCGGGTGAGGTAAGGATTGTGGCAGTGAATACGGATGCGCTGGCGCAGGTCACGGCACTGTTAGCACGGCCATCCGAGGCTGCCATGGTCGATGCGATTGCTGACTTTGTGATTGGCGATATCGAAGAGCTTGGATCGGCAACAGAGTACCGCAACAGTGTGCGACGGGTGCAGCAGTGGATTGCTGCCGGCGATATCTTCCAGGCCAATATCGCCCGTTTTTGGCAGGCGCAGGTTCGGTCAGGTGATGCCGTGGCGCTTTATGCCAGACTGCGGGGGTGCAACCCTGCCCCCTTCTCCTGCGTGCTGCGGATGGAAGCTGCCGATGGCACCCCGCTATCCATTGTCTCCTCCTCGCCGGAACGGCTGTTGCGCATCTCGTCCGATGGCAATATCGATACCCGCCCCATTGCGGGAACTCGGCGTTTGGGGTCGGATGCGGAGACGGCACAACTCGCCTCTGAGCTGCTGCTATCCGACAAAGAACGCGCCGAGCACATCATGCTGGTGGATCTGGAGCGCAACGATCTTGGCCGCATTTGCCAACCGGGCACGGTTCGAGTGGATGAATCGATGGTGGTCGAGCGCTATGCTACGGTGCAACACATTGTCTCCAATGTCTGCGGTAGGTTGAAGCCTGAGGTCGATCTGATGGATGTTTTGGCGGCAATGTTCCCTGGTGGAACCATTACCGGCTGCCCCAAGATTCGCTGCATGGAGATCATCCACCAACTGGAGCCGATGGCGCGCAGCGCCTACACTGGAGGGGTGGGCTACATCGGCTGGGATGGCGCGGTGGACATCAACATTTTGATCCGCAGCTTCGCGCTGCATGGGCGTGAGCTATCGTGGGCGGCAGGGGCGGGCATCGTCAGTGATTCCGACCCAGATCAAGAGCAGCAAGAGACTGAATACAAGGTGGCCGGACTGCTGGCTGCACTGAAAGGAGTGTAACTGCTCAGATTGCTTCTGGTTTTTCTGATAGCAAGACGAAAAAGCGGAGTTTACTACTGTAAATGCGCATTTTTCAACGCCGCTATCGGGAAAACCGGGAGTGAGCTGAGTAGTTACAAAGGAGTAACCGTTGCAACGGATGAGTAAACAACTGGTACTACTGGTGCTGCTACTGGTGCTGGATCAGGGAACCAAATGGTGGATTGAGCAGCAGTCGTGGGATTTTCACATGGTGGTGATCCACGGTTTCTTCAATCTTATTAAGGCGCACAATACTGGAGTTGCCTTCTCAATGCTGGCCAATCTGCCGCCGGAGTGGGGAGCACGGTTTATCTTAGGGGTTACCATCGGCATTGCTGGGGCGGTGTCGCTCTGGTGGTGGCGAGGGCGGCATCGCCATGGCAGTGAAGGGTGGTGGTTGGTGTTGGTGCTGGCGGGTGCCGGCGGCAATATTTGGGATCGCGCCCAGTTGGGTTATGTGGTTGATTTTATTCAATGGTTCGTAGTGATTGGTGGCAAGGCGTATGTTTGGCCTACCTTTAACATTGCGGATTCCTGCATCACGGTAGCGGTGGTGGGGTTGATTCTTACTAGTGGGAGGCGAGATGATCGCTAATGCGCATTCGGTGAAGCCACGCTTCGCCTTGTTTGAACTTGGGTTTCGGCCGCTATTTTTTGTTGCTGGGCTATTTGCGGTGGTGTCGATGGTGCTGTGGATGCTGGATCTATTGACCAGCATTCGTCTGCTTCCCTTGGATCGATCGCCAGCGCTGTGGCATGCCCACGCGATGATTTACGGCTATGCCTTGGCGGTGATTGCCGGATTCCTGCTGACGGCAGTGCGCAATTGGACCGGACAGCCCACCCTGCATGATCGATCCCTGCAAGGGTTGGTCGCCCTGTGGCTGCTGGCGCGGGTGGCACCGTTTGTGGCGGGACCCTATGGTCTATGGCTGGCGATGGCTGCGGATAATCTATTTATCCTTTATCTGTCGGTGGCGCTCACGATTCCGGTGGTGCGCGCTAAAAAGTGGAAGAATCTCGGGGTGATCTCCAAGATCTATTTCTTTTTGATCGGCAATATCCTCTTTGATCTGGGGTTGCTGGGCTGGTTGGAGGGCGGAACGAGACTTGGCATCTATCTCGGTTTTTACATGGTGTTGTCACTGATATTGGTGCTGGCGCGGCGGGTGATCCCCATGTTCATTCGCAATGGAATTGATCTGCCCTATACGCCGCAGAACCGTCTTTGGGTGGATATTAGTGCATTTCTTCTGTTCCTCGCTTTTATGGTGCTCGACCTGTTTGCGCACCAGCCTCGACTCGCCGCACTGGTCGCCTTGGTATTGGCGTTGCTGCACGCCATTCGCTTAGCGGGTTGGTTTCCGTTTTCTATTTGGTCGGCGATCTGGCGCAAGCCGCTGTTGTGGGTGCTGTTGCTGGCGTATGGCTGGATGGTGGTCGGTTTTGCCCTGACCTCGGCAGCGCAGCTTGGTCTCTGCCCGCCCTTTCTTGCCCTGCACGCCTTTGCCGTTGGCGGAATCTCTATGATGACAATGGGGATGATGGCACGGGTAGCGTGGGGGCATAGTGGTCGCGATCTGAATGCGCCGCCATCGGGATTGGGCATTCTGTTTGGCCTGCTCGCGGCCAGTGCGGTGATGCGGGTGGTGGTGCCGATGTTGCTCCCCGCAGGCTATGCGTGGTGGATCGGATGCGCTCAGCTGTTGTGGATCGCGGCCTTTGGTGGATTCCTACTGCGCTATACGCCGGTGCTGTGGCGGCCACGGGTCTCCCCCTGACCATAGGGGATCGTCGCGTTGTCCTCGCCTCGCGATCGCCCCGGCGCAGCATGTTGTTGGAGCGGGCTGGATTTACGGTAGAGGTACACCCTTCAAATGTTGATGAAACCGTATTGCCGAATGAGGGCGTGCATGCGTTGGTGGCGCGGTTATGCCGGGCCAAGGCTGCGGCGTGCGATTGGACGCATTTGCCGGTCATTGCCGCCGACACCGTGGTGAGTATTGATGACCATATTCTGGGTCAGCCCGAGGATCTTGCGCAGGCGGCATCCATGCTGGCACAGCTTTCCGGGCGCAGCCATCGGGTATTGACTGGGGTTTGTGTGGGTTGGCAACGGCACTATCTGCAGCAGGTGGTGGCGACCGAGGTGCGGTTCCGCTCCCTTAGCAGTGAGGAGATCGCGGGCTATTTGTTGCACAATATGGTGCTCGACAAGGCTGGTGGCTATGCGATTCAGGAGGGTGCTGCCAGCTTTATTGAGGCAATTGACGGCCCATTGGACAATGTGATGGGTCTACCGGTGCAGGCAACGCTTCGCCTTTTGGCTGAGGGTTACTACTGAGCTCACTCCTGATTTTCTGTAACGGCTCAGATTGCTTCTGGTTAAAGGAAGTTCATTAAGGGGCTTTATAGCCTTGCTCATCGTGACCTTATCATTCCCCCCCATCATCCGCACTTATTGACGACAGATGCACTCTATATGCGGTGTCGATCTTATGGTTTATAAGGAGTTTTATGATGCATTTATCAATCGTGTCCATTACATTGATGTTGGTAGTAGGGATTATTTCTATCGTTGGAATTTCGGTCAGTGATGTTTGGGCGGTCAAGGCAATGGGTGCTGGTATTATGGGGATGTTGCTAGTTTATACGGTGCAGAGCTTTGTGCGTGACTATATGGATAAGCGAGAACCGGCATAACTTTTTTGCTGCTTATTTCATTGCAGTAGATGTAACTGCTCAGATTACTGTAAATG
>JAUZRF010000103.1 GCA_030950645.1 Mariprofundales bacterium | reverse complement strand
TTGACATATTCGGTCACCTCTCTTCGGTTTGCTTTGCGCAGGCTGATAATGCGCACCACCGCATCGCGCGGCGTCCACACCATGACGAACAATCGATTTTCGATGGGAGCCGTAGTGACATGTCGAGCCTCCCCGTAGTCGAAGCGATCAGCCTCGGTAAAGGCTACTTGATGTGTAACTACTCAGCACCCTACCAAAAAAAATGGCTGTAACTGCTCAGATTGCTTCTGATTTTCCTGATAGCAAGGCGGAAAAGCGGAGTTTACTACTGTAAATGAGCATTTTTCAACGCTGCTATCAGGAAAATCAGGAGTGAGCTGAGTAGTTACCTTGATGTTTTGTCTGGTTAGCTGCATCCTTCTCTTGATCCCACTCGTACTGCATGGGGATACCGTATGTACAAATATACATATGTCAAGCAGTGTCCAGCCTGCGTAATGATGGGGTCAGTAATGATGGGGTCAGGCTTTCTTATTGGGTAACTACTCAGCTCACTCCCGGTTTTCCCGATAGCGGCGTTGAAAAATACCCATTTACAGCCATTTTCTGGTAGGGTGCTGAGGAGTTTCAAGCAGGGAGATGAAAATCCGCCAATCAAGACCTGACCCCCTTTCCTATATTTTATCTCTGTGCCTCTGTGCCTTTGTGATTCGACCTCTTTTTATTTCATGACCCTGTTTCGTCTCCTGCCGCAGCCGGCACAGGAGCTGCCACTGCGCGGCTGTTATCTCAGGTTGGGTTTGCAGCATGGTGATAGTGGCGCACCGCTGCTTTATGCCAATTTTGTTGGCAGTGTGGATGGGCGCATCGCGATGCCTGGTGACCATGGCGTCATGCAGGTGCCGCCAGCAATCGCCAATGCGCGAGATTGGCGATTGTATCAGGAGCTAGCTGCACAGAGTGCCGTCATGATCACCTCGGCGCGCTATTTCCGTCAGCTTGATGCCGGTTGTGCCCAAGCGCTGCTGCCGGTGGAGGGGGATGACTTGCGGCAGTGGCGGTTACAGCAAGGGATGAATCTGCAACCGGATCTCATCATCCTCTCCGCCTCGCTCGATATTCCTCTAGCCGCATTGGCTCCATTTCGTGATCGCGCCATTACCGTGCTGACCACTGCCGACTCGGATCCCATGCGCCGACAGCGGCTGGAAGCGGTGGGGGTCAATATCATTGTTGCGGATGGAGGGGCGGTGTCGGGTACTGCGGTGCGCCAGTTGATGTGCCAGCGTGGCTATCGCAGTGGCTATGTTATCGCCGGTTGCGGCGTCTTTCGCACCTTGTTGCTGGATCGGGTGGTTGATCGGCTTTTTCTCACCACCCACCACACCCTGCTGGGTGGTGATTGCTTCGATACCCTGCTGCGTGATTCGCTGCCCGAGCCGGTGCAGCTACGGCTGCACACGCTCTACCTTGACAGCGCTGCGGCGCAGCAGTTTGCACACTACCAAATTCTTTAAACTGGAGGTAACTACTCAGCTCACTCCCGGTTTTCCTGATAGCGGCGTTGAAAAATACCCATTTACAGTAGTAAACTCCGCTTTTTCGCCTTGCTATCAGGAAAACCGGAAGCAATCTGAGCAGTTACAGCCATTTTTGGGTAGGGTGCTGAGTAGTTACAAACTGGAGGCTTTCATGACCATCGATCTCTACGGCATTCCGAATTGCGATACCGTGCGCAAGGCGCGGCGCTGGCTGAAGCAACATGCGGTTGCCTACACCTTCCACGACTACAAGAGGGAGGGGGTGGCAGCCGAACTGCTCGTGCGTGCCGCTGAGGTGTTGGGCTGGGAGGCGTTGCTCAATCGACGCGGCACAACATGGCGCAAGTTGGATGCAGCGGAGCGCGCGGATGTTGATTGTCTTCAGGCATTGCAATTGATGCAGAACCATCCATCACTGATTAAACGCCCGCTATTGCTGATGGATGGGCAACCGAGGATGGTTGGCTTTGTCGAGGAAGATTATGCGGAGTTGTTTACCCGTTGAACCACCGTAACTACTTAGCACCCTACCAGAAAATGGCTGTAACTGCTCAGATTGCTTCCGGTTTTCCTGATAGCAAGGCGAAAAAGCGGAGTTTACTACTGTAAATGAGCATTTTTCAACGCCGCTATCGGGAAAACCGGAAGTGAGCTGAGTAGTTTTGAACCACCAGAAGCTGTTGATCGCTGGATCCGCTGGGAAGCTCCAGGCGATCTACCAGCCTGGTAGTGATGCTCAGCCAGCGGTAGTGATTTGCCATCCGCATCCACTTTACGGTGGCACCATGCGCAACAAGGTGGTCTATTGGATGGCGCGATCCTTCGAAGAACAGGGCTGCCATGTGCTACGCTTTAATTTTCGCGGCGTGGAGCAGAGCGAAGGGGTGTGGGATGACGGGGTCGGTGAGGCGCAAGATGCCTCCAGCGCCTTGAATTGGATGGCCGAAAAGCATCCCGACTCCGAGTTGTGGTTGGCAGGGTTCTCTTTTGGCTGCTATGCGGGGCTGCGCGCCGCCCGTAGTGACACTAGGGTGCGCCGCCTGTTGGTGGTTTCACCGGCGGTGGAGCATTACGATTTCGGTTTTATGGCAGGAGACCAACGCCCGCTCACGGTTGTTCAGGGCGATGCGGATGAGATTGTCTCTTCGGCGGCGGTGGAGGCATGGGCTGGCGGTCTGCCGCAATCTGAGCTTCATCGTATTACCGGCGCCAGCCACTTCTATCCCCAACATCAAGCCGAGTTGCAGCAGGCTCTACTGGATTCATTCAAAAGTAGTAACTACTCAGCGCCCCTTGAAAACATCCCGTAACTGCTCAGATTGCTTCTGGATTTTCTGATAGCAAGGTGAAAAAGCTTAAGTTTACTACTGTAAATGCGCATTTTTCAATGCCGCTATCAGAAAACCGGGAGTGAGCTGAGTAGTTACCAAAAGTAAAAGGTAATTTTTCGTGTTTCAGCTCTATTACAACCACGCGGCGCGTGCCAAAGATGATATTCTCTCCGGTTTGACGGTGGCCTTTGCGCTGGTGCCGGAGGCGGTGGCCTTTGCCTTTGTCGCTGGGGTCAATCCGCTGGTTGGGCTCTACGGCGCTTTTCTGATGGGGCTAGTGACATCCTTGATCGGTGGTCGACCGGGAATGATCTCCGGTGCCACTGGGTCGATGGCGGTGGTGATGGTGGCGTTGGTCAGTCAGCACGGCGTGGAGTACCTTTTTGCCACCATCGTGCTTACCGGGGCGCTACAAGTAATCTTCGGCAGCCTGAAATTTGGTAAATATATCCGTATGGTGCCTTATCCTGTCATGCTGGGTTTCGTTAACGGCTTGGCGATCATTATTTTTCTGGCGCAGATGGAGCAGTTCAAGGCCATTGGTGCCGATGGGGTGGTGCACTGGCTTCGTGGCGTGCCGATGGTGACGATGTTGGGGTTGGTGGCGTTGACGATGGCGATCATGTTTTTGCTGCCTAAGCTTACCCGTGCGATTCCGGCGGGGCTTGCGGCCATCATTACGATCAGCCTGATCGTGATTTTTGGTGGACTGGATACCAAAACGGTGGGGGATATTGCCGATATTCACGGTGGTTTTCCTGCCTTTCACCTTCCTAGTGTGCCGTTCAATCTGGCGACGCTGGTGATCATTCTTCCTTATGCCGTGATTCTTGCTGGCGTTGGCTTGATCGAGTCGCTGCTGACCATGAGTGTGGTCGATGAGATGAGCTCTACCCGTGGTCAGGGCAATCGGGTTTCGATTGGTCAGGGGGTGGCCAACATGGTCAACGGCCTTTTTGGCGGTATGGGCGGTTGTGCCATGATTGGGCAGACCATGATCAATGTCTCTTCCGGCGGTCTGCGTAATCTCTCTGGCATCGCGGCATCCTTGTTCCTATTGGTATTTATTATGTTTGCCTCCGGTCTGATTGCCATGGTGCCGGTGGCCGCTCTGGTCGGGCTGATGTTTATGGTGGTGATTGGCACCTTTGAGTGGGGCAGCTTCAACCTGTTGCGCAAGGTTCCGTATGAGGACTCCATTGTTGGCGTTTTGGTGACCACGGTGACGGTCTTTACCGATTTGGCGATGGCGGTGATCATCGGGGTGATTGCATCGGCGCTGGTGTTTGCATGGAAACAGGCGCGCCATATTTATGTGATTACCAGCGAAGATCAGGCGTGCAAAACCTATGCCATTCATGGCCCAGTTTTCTTTGCCTCGATCCACCGCTTTCACCAGTTATTTGATGTCGAGGGCGATCCTGGGGAGGTGCGCATCGATTTTGCCCACTCGCGCATCGCCGACCACTCCGCGATTGAAGCGATTGATCAACTGACGGATCGCTACCTCAAAGCGGGGAAAAACCTGCGCTTGTGCCACCTGAGCGCAGAGTGCCGTCAACTATTATCCCATGCTGGGAGCCTGGTCGAGGTCAATTTCGACGAGGATCCAACCTACCACATCGCCGATGATCGATTGGCGTAAGTAGTGGAATAAAACCAATGTATTATGATATTTTCAACGGCGATGCGGACGGGATTTGCGCGCTGCACCAGCTTCGGTTGCACACACCTTGCGAAGCGGCACTGATTACCGGTGTGAAACGCGATATTGGGCTGCTGGCGCGTGTCGAAGCGGCAAGTGGCGACGCACTTACCGTGCTTGATATCGCACTGGAGAAGAATCGCGACTCCCTGATTCGTCTGCTTAAAGCCGGTGCGACTATCGACTATTTTGATCACCACTTCTCTGGCGATATCCCCTCTTCACCGCGTCTTGATGCCACGATCGACACCGATGCCAACACCTGCACCAGCCTGCTGGTTAATCGTCATCTGCACGGTACGCAGGCGGCGTGGGCGGTGGTGGGTGCGTTTGGCGACAATCTGTTTGCTGCTGCTGGCGCTGCGGCTCACCCCCTAGCACTGAGCCCAACCCAACTGCAAAAACTGGCTGAACTTGGCACCCTGCTCAACTATAATGCTTATGGTATCACCACGGCGGATCTTCACTTTGATCCGTCCGATCTCTACCGCGCCATCGCCCCTTTTTGCGATCCCTTCGCGTTCATGCGCGAGGCGGAAGCGTTCCCCATCTTGCAGCAGGGGTTCCGTGACGATATGGCACAGATCGAAGCGATCACCGCCACCTTTGCCGATGACCATGCCCTGCTTCTGACTCTGCCCGATGCACCGTGGAGCAGACGCGTTTCCGGTGTGTATGCCAACAAACTGGCGCGTCAAAGCCCAGATCGCGCCCACGCCTTGGTCACCGAGCTTCCCGACCATCACTACCGCATCAGCGTCCGTGCGCCACTCAATAACAGAGAGGGCGCAGATCAATTGTGCATGCAATTCCCTACTGGAGGTGGGCGGAAAGCGGCGGCAGGCATCAATGCGCTGCCAACCAATGATCTGACAGCTTTTATCGTGAAATTTCGTCGCCACTGGCTTCCAACTAACGCCGGTTGACAGGGCGCTTCGTCCCCATACGCTTGCCAGCCGTGGAATCATTCGAATGCACTGAGGGGTTGACGCATGCGCATACTGGTAGTGGACGATAGTGCCGCGATTCGTGGTTATCATACCGACATCCTTGATCGGGCTGGACACCAAACTGAGGTGGCCATCAATGGTGTTGAAGGGTTGGAGAAGGCGCTGATGGGGGATTTCGAGCTGTTTCTGGTCGATGTCAACATGCCGAAAATGGATGGCTATGAGTTTACGCGCCAGCTGCGATCCGATGCCAAACTAAAATCGCTGCCGGTAGCGATGATCTCCACCGAAGCCAAAGATCATGATAAAACCGCAGCCTTCGATGCCGGTGCCGACCTCTATCTGGTCAAACCGGTCAGGCCGGAGGTGCTCACCGCCCATGTCGCCATTCAAGCGGCACGCACCACCCAAGGAGAAGGTTGATGGCTGCACCTGGACTCGACACCTTTATTCAAGAAGCCAATGAGCTGCTGGAGACCATCGGCCGCAAGGTGCTGGATATGGATAATGTGGCCGATGACGACGATGACGAGCTGATCAACGATATTTTCCGCACTGCCCACACCCTTAAAGGTAGCTCCGGCATCTTTGAGCTTACCGGCATTCAGAGCACCACCCACATTCTGGAATCGCTGCTCGATGCTCTGCGCCATCACGAGATTGAGTTTGATCCCGTCATGGTGGATGTGCTGCTCGATGGCTTTGATAAGGTAAAAGAGATGGTGGAGGTGATCGAGGATGGCGGCGATCACACCGAGGTGGATGTCAGTGATGTGATTGCGCAGGTGCAGGGTCTGCTACCGGACAAAGAGGAAGAGGAGTTCGCGGAGATCCACATTGCAGAGCGGAGCCAGGGTGATTGGCTAACCAACGATGCGCGCCAAGCCGCTTTCGATGCTGCGAATGATGGCGACGGCTCGCTCTACGGCTTTGTGATGAATCTAGAGGATGGCATTTTCAATTTCGGCATTGATCCGCTGCGCCTGTTTGATGCTGTTTTATCTTTGGGAGAGGTGTTGTATCAGGAGGTGGATGCCTCTGGCGTTCCCCCATTGGCCGATCTCGATCCCTACAACTATCATCTTCAACTGACCGCGTTGGTGGCGATTCCTACCGCCAACCATGATCAGTTCATCGAAGAGTTTGATATGGTGGCCGAGCTGGGTGAGGTGTGGTATTTTCACAGTGGTGGTGCTACTACTATGGATGGCTCTGCTGCTCTCGCGGTTGAAGCATCTGGCGAGGCGATTGAGGGTATCAAAATCCCATTAGGGCCGGTACATGAGGATTTCCTCGATGAGTGTGCTGAACTTCTTGCTGAGGTAGATTCACTGGCTGGGGATGCTTGGCGTGAACGGTTGGAGGGGTTGGCGCATTCGCTACCTGCGATGCTGTCTCTGACCAATCCTGATGCGTTGATTCACCATCATGCCGGAGCGATGCAGCGTTATATCGCGCAGCAGGAGAACGGCAGTGCCGATGGGGTCAAACAGGCGGCGGTCATTCTGCGTCGTTTTGATGAAGCGTTGCGTAATCAAACGGCCTTTGCGGTTTCTACCACGATTCAATCCACTTCGACCCAAGGGGCTGCACCAGCAACGCCACCCGGTGGCGACGATGCGGCATCAGCCAGCGTAGAGGGGCCGGCTGAGCACGCCATCCACGCAGCGGCTGTTGATGAGGGTAGTCAATGCCTGCTTAACATTGCCCATACTGGTGAGATGTTTGGTAAAAATGCGATCTACCTGCCAGCAATTCAGGAGCGGGTTGGGCGTATTGGCCGCACCATGGCAGTGGCCTGCGCTGCGCTGGGTGTGCGCGATGCGGAGCTCCAGGAATCGATTGCGAAACTGTTTGCACTGGATGAAGATACTGCCGCAGCGCTGGTGGGCGGTGCGCTGGGTAATGTCCACAAGGCTTTGGATAGTCTGGTCAAGGTGATGGCGGGCGCGGCCACTGTTGCCCCCGCAGTCGCAGCCAAGGTGGAGCAGCGCGGCAGTGCTGATCGGCGTCAAGGGGATCGACATGATGAAAAGTCCGCGACCCCCACTAAACGGCGCCAGCGCAAGGAAGCGGTATTCGGCCAGACGATTAAGATTGAGCAGACCCACCTTGACCAGTTGATGGAGATGGTGGGTGAGATGGTGGTGGCCAAGAATGCGCTGCCCTATTTCGAACGCGAGCTGACTACCCGTTTCGGTGTGCCTGAGGCAGCAGCGGAGTTGCGCGAACGGAGTGCGGTGATTGCCCGCATTAGTGATGATCTACAGAATTTGGCAATGCGCATGCGTATGCTGCCGGTTTCACACGCCTTTTCACGCTTTCCCCGCTTGGTTCGTGATACCGCGCGCAAGCTTGGTAAACAGTTTGCCCTTGAGATGACGGGTGATACCGTCATGCTTGATAAGACCATGATTGAGGCGATTGTTGATCCGCTGATCCATCTGGTACGCAACTCGATGGATCATGGGCTGGAAGACCCTGAAGGGCGTGAGGCGGCGGGCAAGCCTGCGGTGGGTAATATTCACCTCGATGCCTGGCAAGAGGGGAACCATGTTCATATTCGTGTCGGCGATGACGGCAAGGGTATTGACCCTGACAAGATGCGCATCTCGGGTGTATCGAAAGGGATGATCACCCATGAGGAGGCGGCCTCCATGAGTGATACTGAGGCGCAGAACCTGATTTTCCGCGCCGGCTTCTCCTCGGTGGAGAAGATTACCGATCTCTCTGGTCGCGGTGTTGGTATGGATGTGGTGGCACGCTCAATCGCCAATGTGAAGGGTGTGGTAAAGATGACCTCGAAGGTTGGTCAGGGTACCGATATTGTCCTTACCCTGCCGCTATCACTGGCAATCACCAAGGTGTTGATTATCCATCAGGAGGGACAGGTGTATGGTATCCCGGCACAGGATGTGATGGAGACCATCAGCCTGACACCAAGCCAAATCGGGTACTCAGGTGGGCGGCCGATCATCGCCCATCGCAACAGTGTGTTACCGCTGTTCGATCTCTCCGCCTGCTTTGCGCAGCAGGAGACTACGCTCAATGGAGTGAAAGGTGAGATGCGGGTGGCGGTACTGCAACTCGGCACGATGCGGGTTGGGTTGATCGTAGAACGCATTGAGCGCGACATGGATATTATGATTAAACCCCTGCCGCCGACACTGCAAGACCTGCCCCACATCACTGGTGGCTCGATTCTTGGTGACGGTCGCCTGCTCTTTATTCTCAATACCGAGGCGTTACTTGACGGAGGTGAAGCATGAAGATCGACACCAAAAAACGCAGTGTCTCCCTGCCGGAGAGTGCGGATATGATGATGGTTGATGAGGTGCGGCAAGCACTGGTTGAGATGCATGGCCGGTCGGATAAACGCGCCACCATCGATTTTTCCCGTACCAATGTGATCGACACCTCGATTGTACAGTTGGTGGCATCCGCCAGCAAAAGCTTCGCTGGCCTGAAATTGACCGGATTGGATGGCAAACCCTATGCCGCCCGCCTCACCGCACTGGTTGAGGGTGCGGTTTGAGGGCTAAGGTATGAAGGTGATCGCGGTGGCCAACAAAAAAGGTGGCAGTGGCAAAAGCACCAGTGCCGTCAATTTGGCAGCCTTTCTTGCCCATCAGGGTATCCGTACCTTGGTGGTGGATCTGGATGCCCAAGCGCATGCCACCATCGGGTGCGGCATCAAGCCGCGCAAGTTGAAGGACACCGTGCACCATCTGATGGCGAGTCTGGATGGTAGTGGTATTGCGCAGTGCATTCGCACAACTGAGATAGAACACCTGTCGATTCTACCAGCACAACAGGAGTTTGATGTTACCCAAATCCCGCGTGACCCTAAGGCACCACTGGTGCTGCATGATGCGCTGGAGTTGCTTGAGGGACAGTTTGATGCGGTAGTGATCGATTCACCGCCGTCACTGGATCTGCCAATGTACAATGCGGTGCTGGCGGCGGACAGCCTGTTGATACCCTTTCAACCGGGGTTTCTTAACTACGATGGCGTCGGCCAGATGCTGCGGGTGTTGTTTAAGGCCGCAGCCAAGTATCGGCATCAACTGGAGCTGCTGGGCGTGCTTCCGGTGATGGTCAATGCCTCGGCACGGATGCACCGGCAGATTCTCAAGCAGGCGCTGGAGCAGTTTGGCAAGGCGCGTGTGCTTTCACCGATTCGCCGTGATATCAAGCTGGAAGAGGCGTTTATGCATCACCAGCCGATTGTCTCCTACGCCCCCTATTCGGGTGGTGCGTTGTGCTACAAAAAGTTGGCGCAAAGCGTCGCTATCAAGCTGAACATCCCCGCCGGAGGGTTGGTATGATCACGATGCACGGATGCCATCATGTTCTGGCAACTTCATGTTTCTCTGTGACTTTGTTCCTCTGTGGTAAAAAACCTTCCCGGGCGAGGTGCTGATGAGCAAGGTCAATATTGGCAACCAACTTTTGGCACTGCTTGATGCACAGGTGCACTCGGTGCTGAACTCCACCGATTTGGTAGCACAGCATATCTTTGAGCAGGTTGAAGCACTCAATGATGTGGCCGATCTGTTGGATCAGGCGCCGGAACAGAAGGATGGCGTTTTGTATGCCAAAGTGCATCAGGTCGCGGCCAGTGTGGCTGAGGAGATGCAGTTTCAAGATGCCACCCGTCAACAGCTGGAGCATGTGCTCAATAGCATGCGCTATTTTGTAGATCTGATCGGCCACGCCCATAGCCTGGAGGTGAATTCAATGATTGCGGATATGTTGATGGCACGCATTCGCGATGGCTATGTGATGGAGTCTGAGCGCCTGCGTCACGATGCGGTGCTGCGCGGTGAAGATCCAGATTCGGTGGTTGTCGAGGCTATTGATGATGAAGATAGCATCGATCTATTTTAATGACTTTTTCTAATCTGTAGGAGAGACGAACGATGGCGATTTTGATTGTGGATGATTCAGCTTCGATGCGTCAGGCGGTACGCATTGCATTGGAGGGCGGTGGCTATGACATCGTTGAGGCCGCTGATGGCAAGCAGGCATTGGCGAAGTGTACCCAGAAATTTCAAGCGGTGGTGCTGGACAAGAATATGCCGGTGATGGATGGCTTTACCTTCTTGAAGCAGTTTAAAGCGACACCGCAAGGCCGCTTTACTCCCGTGCTGATGCTCACCACGGAGTCGCGTCAGGAGGATAAGATGGAGGGTAAAAAGCTGGGGCTGACTGGTTGGATCGTCAAACCGGTTAAGGGCAATGTATTGCTGGCCACGATCAAAAAGATCGCCAAGTGAGCCTCGTGCAACACTCATGAGCGGCGATTGGCTTCTCCACTCCGGCGCATTTCCAGGCGGGAATTTTGGTGCATGGAACCACCATGCCCCCCATTCCATCTTGAAAAGGCACTCGAAGTGGGATTGCCACGCATCCACCCAGAGTTTTGCAAGAGACCCAAGTAGCAGACAAAAAATATGACTGACGAGGCGCAAGCACGGTTTGAGGTATTGCTGGAACGCATTGAGCATTCGGTAACCATCATCGCCGAGGGCCATATGGGTCTGGTGGAGCGGATAGATAGGTTGGAAACGAATCTGTTGAACCAGATCCAGGTGGTGGAGCAACGATCCGAGGCGCGGGATGCGGCGCTGGAAGCACGCCTGACAAAAGAGATTCGTGCAGTAGGAGATAAGGTGGATTCGCATGAGGAGCGGATCGAATATCTGGAACGCAAGTGCGCTTAATGATAGAGGCCTCACAAAAAAAAGATGGCATTCTGGGCTTGACTCGGAATCTAGGGTGGCTGCAGGGACGCGGGAATAATGAGGGGGATTGATATTACAATGAAGATGCTACCAACATAACACCGATCAGTGCTGTCTACGGCGACGGCCAGAAAAAACCACCTAACCACACCATCATCAATCATACAAAACCTAAGGAGAACTTACCATGGCACTAGTAAAATCAGGAACCTCAAGCGCAAAACCCAAGCGCAGTAACGCTGCCGTAGCAAACAAGAATCAGGCTCGGACGCTGGCACGCCAACAACAGATGGCGGAACGGCTGGCCGCAGCCACCGAAGAGATGTCTGCTGGCGTTCAGGAGGTCTCTGCTGCTGCCGAGGAGATGCAAACCGCCTTTACCCAGGTGGGTCAGGCTGCCGAGCGTAGTCAGAATTTGGCCGAGGATGCGTTGGAGAAGATCGATGCTGCGGGCACCATTGCCAATCAGTGTCAGAGTAATGCGGGCTATGGTGTCGGTGCGGCGAAACAGACCTCAGCAGCAGCGTCGCAGACCCAGGGCGATGTGAAAAAGCTGGCATCTGCTTTGGAAGAGGGCTCAACGCGTATTAGGGAGACCGCACAACAGGTGCAGAGTTTGAGTGATCGCGCCAAAGAGGTGGGCGAGATCGTCGGAGGCATCGCCCAGATTGCCGATCAAACCAACCTGCTGGCACTCAACGCTGCTATTGAGGCGGGTCGTGCTGGCGAGCATGGCAAGGGTTTTGCCGTTGTTGCCGATGAGGTGCGTGCCTTAGCCGAGATCGCCGAGCAAGCAGCTAAGGATATTGATGGCCTTGTTACCGAATTTCAGACCGATGTCGGCGAAAGTGCCAGCCAGATGGATACCATTGTCACCAATATCGATGCCCTGCAGAGTAAAAGCACAGAGCTCTCTACGGCATGTGTAGATACCCTGGAGCAGGCATCCGAGTTCAATGACAAGATGATCGTTGTTGACAGCGAAGCCAAAGTCGCCGGAGAGAGCATCGCCACCTTGGCATCACTGTCACGCAGTGTTGTTGAAGGGGCTACCAATTGTAACCAAGGCACTAAGGAGTGTATGGAGGGGGTGGAGCAGCAGACGGTCGCGCTTGAGGAGATGAACGATGGCTCCGGTAATCTGTCTGAACAGGCAGATTCCCTGCGCGATGCCACCGATACCGCCAAGGAGTCCGAGGGGATTGCGGCATCCGCCGAGCAGCTCAATGCAGCCATTGAGGAGACCGCAGCGGCATCACGCGAGATCAGTGCCAAGGTGGATGAACTGGCGGATATTGCCAAAAATCAAACATCCACGGTTGAGAAGTGCCGAGGATTGGCGCTGACCTGTAAGGAGGCATCAGAGAAGGTGCATACTGCGATCAACGATGCTACTGGTGTCGCAGGCCGTGTGGGCGAACTGGCAACCGGTGCCAAGGCGGCATTTGTCGAGGTTTCGGACACCATCAATGAAGGGGTGCGCGATGCCGAAGCGGTTACTGAGTCAGTCAAAGGGTTGGCAGCACTGGCCGGACGCATCGACAAGATTGTTGGTGACATCGCGATGATCGGTATTCAGGTCAATATGCTGGCAGTTTCTGGAGCAGTCGAGGCGGCGCGCGCTGGTGATTTCGGCCGCGGTTTTGCCGTGGTGGCCTCGGACATCCGCAACCTAGCCAATGATACCGCCAAGAACGCCGACAAGATCCGTGAGGTGGTGAAGCAGTCGCAGGATCAAATTGTGCAGGCGGAGCGTGAGCTCGATGGTGTTGTCGCCTTGAGTCGGGCACAGGTTGAAGCAACCGCGGTATCAATCACCAATATGGAGGATCTGTTGACACTGATCAAGGCCGTTGGTGAAAGCTGCCAGGAGGTGGTAGTCGGATCAGCTCAGGTGATCAAGGATTCTGATCTTGTGGTTACCGTTTGTAATGATTTGACTACAGCCGCTGATGAGGCTGGTCAGGGGATAGCCCAGATATCCGCAGCTGCACAACAGCAGTCGCAGGCACTCAGCGAGCAGGCCCAAGCGGTTGAGGAGATCGCGGCCATGGCTGATGAGATGCAGTCTTTCGGCTCGGAGTAAGCGATGAGTGTGGAAGTCGCAACACAAGTTGCAACACCGGATGGGGAGCATGCAGATAGCCTCGATGGCCGCCTCTATGTTACCTTTGAACTCAGTGGAGAGACGATGGCAATGCCGATTGCCTCGGTACAGGAGATCGTGCGACCAGCAGCAATGGCCAAGGTGCCAATGGCGCCAGGACACTTGCTGGGGGTGATGGCGCTGCGTGGACGCATGCTGCCAGTATCGTCCACTGCCCGCATTCTGTGCAGTAGCGAGAAGGCAGAAGATAAGGATACCCGTGTTATTGTGTTGGCGCAGCCTGATGGCAATACCTATGGCCTGTTGGTCGATCGCATGACTGGGGTGCGCGAGATTTTAACCAACGACATTGAGCCCGCCTCGGGCATGAACGGCAATAGCAAGTTTGTCAGTGGCATGGCCAAGCTGGACAACGGCAAGGAGCAGGTGGTAGCGATGCTGCTTGATGCCGAGGCGCTGACCCAATCCGAGTCGGGGGGGAGGGTAACCAAGCAGAAGAGTGGTGGCGGTGGTGATAGTGGTATTCAGCAGGAGAAATCGGAGCAGCATGTCTCTGTCAACGATGGCGAGATGCGGGTGATCTTCGGTATCGGTGACGAGGAGTATGCGCTGGGCATCAAGGCGGTGTCGGAGATTATCTCACTCAATGCCAACATCGCCAAGTTGCCGCAAGCCAGTGCCGAGATTGAGGGTGTGACTACCCTGCGCGGTCGGGTGCTGTCACTGATCCATGGTAGGGTGCTGTTCGGGCTTGATCATACCGAGGTCAATTCTGGCACTAAGGCACTGGAGATTGATGCTGGAGGCCAACGGGTGGGTCTGATTGTTGATCGGGTGATGGCGGTAGCACGGGTGCCGGATGATCAGATTGAGCCTACGCCAGCGTTACTGCGCCAGGGTAGAGTGGGGATGATGATTGACTCAATCTGCAAGTTCGAGGGCGGGCGACTGGTATCGAACCTCAATGAGAAGGCGTTGATCTCTCAGGAGGTGGTTGGTGAGGCGATCAAGCAGGCTGAGGCACAGCAGCGCGAGGCGAGCCAGGATGATGAGACGGATAGTAGTGAAACCGCAACAACGGAGGAGAGTATGCAGTGGGTTGTCTTTACGCTGAATGGTGAGGAGTACGCCGCTAAGGGCGAGCAGATCCGTGAGATTGTACGGGTGCCGGAGATCGTAACCGTGCCCCAAGCACCGGATTTTGTCGAAGGAGCCATCTCCCTGCGTGGGCGCATTTTGCCGGTGATCAATCTCAGCCGTCGCTTCGGCGAGGATGGCGGTGAGATTAGCAGCGATGCCAAAATCATCGTTGCTGAAATGCAGGGCGTAGCTACCGGGGTGTTGGTCGATGGTGTGCGTGCGGTGATGGATATCTCCGATAGCGATCAACAGGCCGCGCCAGGGATTATCGCCGGCAAGAATGGTCTGATCACTGGGTTGGCAGGCTTAGAGAATGGCAAGAGAATTATTATGTTGCTTGATCTTGACCGGGTGCTAAATGCTGAGGAGTTCAAAGCGCTCCAAGAGGTATCAGAGGGCGAAAAGGCCGCAGTATAGGGTGTAGGGAGGGGGGCGCTTAACTACAGAGGTGTGGCACACAATGTGGATCTCTGGGGTCTCTGTAGTAGCGCCCGATAAATAGGGGTAAATTCAAACAATGAACAACAAAGCATCGAGAACGCCCAAGCATCTTGCTAATCTGCAGGTGGTGGATCATGCGGCGAATTATGGCTATTCGGATCTCTTTTTCTCGGTCACGGATACCACCGGAAAAATCAAATACGGCAATGAAACCTTTTTCAGGATTGCCGAATTTGCTGAAGCCGAGACAGTGGGGAAGCAACACAATATTGTGCGTCATCCGGCGATGCCACGGGCGGTGTTCCGGCTGCTGTGGCAATATCTAGATGCCAACAAAGGGATCGCCGCCTATGTGATCAATCGCACCAAATCAGGAAAATACTATTGGGTATTTGGGGTTTTCACCCCAGTAGTGAATGAGAAAGGTGAGATCACCGATCACCTCTCATGCCGGATTAAGCCATCCTCGCCTAGATTGGCGCAGATTCAGGGTGTCTATGCCAAGATGCTCGAAATTGAAAGTGAATCGGGGATGGATGAGAGCACCGCCTACCTGATTGATGTGCTGGGGCAGTTGGGCTACTCCAGCTACGATGAGTTTATGCACCAATCCTTGAGTATGGAGATGAAAACCTACCTCGATACACGGGTGTTCGTTAGTAACATTGCCGTTCGACGGGGTGACCGCAGCGACATGGGGCTGGTTCACCGCTCATTGTGTAAAAACATCCCTTTTCTCGATAACTGTGCCCGAGCACTGAATGACGCTGGCGCGATTATTCTTAATCTGCGTAAACTGCTCGCTTCCACGCTCGATTTTTACACCTTGACCAAAGACTCATCGATGAATGTGGCTATTGCGGCGGGTAAGCTTGGTGGCCAAGCATCGCGTTCTCTCAACCCCATTGTCTTTGAACTGATCGAAATATCCACTACTGGAGAGGCGGCGGTAGCAGAGTTTGAAAGTACACTCAATGAGATTATGCTCGCCCATGGTGGTCTTGCCTATCGCATGCAAAAAACGCTGCTATACAGCAGTATTTTGTTGGAGTTCTTCGATGATATACTAAGTCAGGAGAACAGTGCGAATGAAGAGGCCAAGCAGCGCCTCTATGCCGTTGCAGGCATGTTTGTGCGCATCATGCTGCAGGACTTGCGAGAAATTGAAGGGATGGTTAGCGATTTTAGTATGAATGTTCGCGGTGTTTTTGACATGATCGGGCGTAAGCTGGGCTACTCGATGCTGATTGGCCGCACTCTGTGTGCCCAAGGCATCGTGCAGGCAGAGGTGTGGAACGCTGACAGCTTAGTTAACACGCTCACCGATCTACAGAAAGAGGTGGGTGCATTCGAGCTCTGTTTGGATGAGTCTGCCGCAGGGTTTGGCAAGATGGAGCAGGTGTTGTCGTATGTTGACCGCGCCTTCACCAAATGTCTGGAAACCAACGAGCAGGTCGATGAACTGCTCGCCTGAGCAGTTACGGAATGTTTTCAATGGGTGCTGAGTAGTTACACTAGGAGATAGATAACCAGATGGCAACATGGCCTTGCAAGGTGTTGATTGTAGATGATTCGGCGTTGATGCGGCGTTCGATCAAGGCGATACTGGAGAAGAGCGACAAGATCGAGATTGTTGGCGCGGCGCGTGATGGGGTTGATGCGTTGGCCAAGGCGCATGATCTCAAACCCGATCTGATCACCCTAGATATCAACATGCCCAATATGGATGGGCTGACCTGTTTGGCGCATCTCAAGGAGGAGATGCCGACCATCACGGTGGTAATGGTGTCATCGCTGACCGATGAGGGCGCTTCAGCTACTCTGGAGGCGATTGAGCTGGGGGCGATCGGCTATGTTGCCAAACCCGGCACCATGAGCATGCGTCTTAACCAGGTGGAGGATGAGATCCTTGAAACCGTGCTCGGTGGCCATGAGATGGGGTCTAAGCCCATGCGACGCCATCGCAAAACGGCACCCGTGGTCGCACCGCCGCCGATGCGTACCAAATCGGTCACCAATTTCGACAAACTATTGATCATTGGCATCTCTACCGGTGGGCCTGCTACGATTATGGAGGTGCTGCCGGATATCCCGGCCAATTATCCCCACCCAGTGGTGCTGGTTCAGCACATGCCAGCGGCATTCACCGCGCCATTTGCCGAGCGGCTGAATAAATATTGTGCGCTGACGGTGCGTGAATCGACCAACAACATGCCGCTAGAGGTTGGCACCGTGACGGTGGTTCATGGTGGTGTGAATGCGGAGATTCATATGGAGAAGGTGGGGCGGTATGTTGTTCGTCACCGCAAGGCTGATCCTAAAGCGTTTTTTTACATACCGAATATTGATTTCACTATCCAAACGGCTACTCGGGCGCTGACACCATCACGCATCATCGCCGTGATTATGACCGGTATTGGCGATGATGGTGCCAAGGCAGCCCATTTCGTGGATACCCATGGTGGGGTGGCGTTGGCTGAAGCCGAAGAGACCAGCGTAGTCTATGGCATGCCGAAATCGCTGGCAGAACTTGGTTGCTCCTATGTGGAACCAAGTTACCGCATGGCTACTCGAATTTTACGGGTGAGCAGACCGAGGTGAGTCGTCACACATTTCGGGTGTTATGCGTCTGACCGCACCGCAGGCAGCCCAAATCTGCCACGGAGCGATCCATCACTTTGGAGCGAATACCAAGGTGTGGTTGTTCGGGTCGCGGGTGGATGACCATCAGCGGGGTGGCGATATCGATCTCTACATCGAAACCGGGATAGCGGATGCCGCAGCGGTGGTCGATGCCCGGCTGTGCTTTTTGCGAGCGCTGCACCTCGCACTGGGGGAGCAAAAAATCGATCTAGTATTGCGTCGTAGCGGAAGCAGCATTGATCTGCCGATCTACCACGCTGCGAAGGCGCATGGGGCGCGGCTGTTGTGAGTTTCAATCGCTACGGTGCGGCACTGGAGATCTGCCAACAGCATGCCAAACGGCTGCGGTGGGCGATGGAACAGATGCAACCAAAACAGCCTTTCACCGTTGCAACGCTGAATAACCTTACGGATATGGAGCTAGCTGTTGTGGATCAACTGTTGACCCGTTTTGCCAAACTTCAGGATACCATGGGGGCATCACTTTTCCCCGCAGTGCTGGAGTTGACCAAGGAGCAGGGTGATTTACACGCATTCATCGACAAACTGCACCGTCTTGAGAAGATCGGCGCCATCGACTCCAGTGATGGGTGGTTACTGCTGCGTGAAATGCGCAATAGCTATGCCCACGAATATCCCGATGACCCAGTACTACAGGCGGCGCAGATGAACAAGTTTCTCACACTGGCGGCCTCGCTTCTGACCACATTCAAGCGGGTGGAAAAGTTTGCAAATCGCTATGCGCAATAGCATGGCTGGAAAATGAGGGGGTCGGTGGCAGCATGGCGGGGAAAAATGTGAATACAGGGGGAGGGTAACGATGTCCGAGAGTAGCAGTCTGATCAACAAGCTGAAAACAGAAGAAGATGAGGATGATCGCTGCTTTGCAGCCCAAGATTTGGCCGAGTATGGCGAAGAGACGGGGGTGGTTGATGCGCTGGTTCAGGCGTTGCAATCGGATGAGTGTCGCGGGGTGCAGGAGGCGGCTTGCTCCGCGTTGGTGCAGATCAATAATGACCAAGTCAGCCGCCAGGCAGCCCGTTTGATGGCCGAGGAGGATGCCTATGTGCGCAACGCTGCCTCGGACATTCTGGCCGAGTCGAAGAATGTTCCCGACGAACTGTTCGCCGAGATGCTGATGAATGATGACCCGGATCTGCGCATCTTTGCTACCGTCACCATCGATAACCGGCGAGTACGCTCCCTGCTACCGATGCTGGTCGAGTTGTTGGAGAAGGATGCCGAGATCAATGTGGTCTCTGCGGCGATCAATGCGCTAGGAAATCTCGGTTGTCGTGATGTGCGCGATGATGGTAGCAGCGATGTCGATGCCTTGCTCACCGCTGGACGCCGTTTTCCTAACGAACCGTTTATTACCTTTGCCGTCAACGCTGCCATCTCGCAGATTGAAGACGAAGCGGCTGCGGGCTGATAGAGGAGAGATCATGAATACCCCCGTTGTCCCCGATGGTGCGTACGCCCGTTTTTGTGAGTTGGTTTACCAAAAAACAGGGCTTTTCTTTGATGAGGATAAGCGCTATTTTGTTGAAAGTAGAATCAAGCGGCGGATGAAAGCGACAGACTCTGAATCCTTTCGCAGTTATTTTGTCAATCTTCGTTTTGCGCGTGACAACGAAGAGATGCAGTCGCTGGTGAACGAATTGACGATCAACGAAACCTATTTCAACCGCGAACCACTCCACTTCGATGCCATGATGGATGAGTTTTTGCCCGATTATATGGCGGCCAAGGCGTTGAAGGGGAAAAAAGAGCTCAAGATCTGGTGTATCCCCTGCTCTACCGGTGAAGAGCCCTACACCATTGCCATGCATCTATTGGAACGACTTCATGGCGTTGATGATTGGGATATTCACATTCATGCCTCCGATATTGATACGCGGGTGGTAGAGCATGCCCAAGAGGGGGTGTACAATACGCGTTCGGTGAAAAACTTGCCGTCCCAATGGGTAAAAAACTATTTTCACCACCATGACCATGATGGGCAGAAGCAGTTTCAGATCAGCGATGGCCTACGAGGATCGGTTGATTTCTCATTGGTGAACATGACGGATCCGGTGGATGTGCGCAAGATGCGCGGGATGGATGTTATATTCTGCCGTAATGTGCTGTTTTACTTTGATGAAGCGACGCGGAGCAAGGTGGCAAACCATCTTCACGGTTGCCTAAATCGTGGCGGGTTGTTCTACATTAGTACTACGGAATCGATGTCGCGGGTCTCCAACCTGTTTAAGCCTAGGCGCTTTGAAAAGTGTCTGGGCTATGTGCGCTAGGGTGACCTTCTCATCTATCCTCCCTCCTGTGGTAAAGGTGGCAGAGGTTTTGTTATGGGGTAACTTTCGTTATGCGTAACAACCAACCGGTCACCAATCGGGAACAGCTATTTCCTGAAGGTGAGTTTTTGATCAGTAAAACCGATCTTACAGGCACGATTACCTATGCCAACCGCGCCTTTTGTCGGATTGCTGGCTACTCGGAGGGTGAGTTGATTGGGCAGCCGCACAACATTGTTCGCCATCCCGACATGCCGGAGGCCGCCTTCGCTGAATTGTGGCACGATGTCCAGAACGGTCAGGAGTGGCACGGCTTGGTCAAAAATCGCTGCAAAAATGGCGATCACTACTGGGTGAAGGCTACCATTATGGCCGAACTGGATGCGCAAGGGTCAATTTTGGGGTATATCAGTGTGCGTCGCTCGCCCGCCAGTGCGGGGATGAGTTCTGAGGAGTGCGCTACAGCGCTGGCGGAGCTAGTTGCTAATGTTGTTCCCGCTTCCCGCCCAGATGGCGAAGCGGTAGATTTGGTTTCAGAGATACCATCCGAGACAGATCAAGGGCTGTGAAGTGACATCGCGTTTCCATTTTCACGCCTTTGATGCCATCGCAAGGCGCATCGGATTTCGTCAAGGTATTGTTTTTACCGTGATCGCGTTGGTGGTGATGATTCTGGTTAGTTTGGTGGCGTTGGTTGTGACCGAGAATGTGGCCGACAGCAATCAACACCTGGGGTCGGGTATCCTTAGTCTTGCGGAGACGACCGAAGATATTCGTACCTCTGTTTTTTTGTGGGAGGATCAGGTGGTCTCGTTGCAGAGGCCCGGCGCGACGGCAGCACAGAAACATGATGCCCAATCTGCGGCTGAAGCGCTGTTTGCTGCGATCCAGAAGGAGCTGGAGTGGTATGCCGACCATCCTGATGATGGCGCGGACTATTTGGCACAACTCCAGACGATCGCAACCAAATTTGAACAGCTCCAGGAGATGGAGCAGCGGCTGAGCACTGACTATCTTCACGGGCGCACCAACAGTGATCGCCAACTCAGCACGGATACCTTTCACGCTACCTACGAGCTGAATTTGGTCATTGCCGGATTGGCCCAACAGCAGCTGTTTGGTGTTCAAGAGCACGGGGAGAATACCCTTGACCAAACCGATCGGGTTCTCACGGTCAGTATTGTGGTTGTACTGTTGGTTGGTCTGTTGATGCTGATGCTGATTGCACTGGTGCAACGCGCTACTTACCTGCGTCTGGACTCCTGCATGAGCATCTTGGACAGTTGGGCACATGGAAGCCTAACTCCGCGTGTCACCGATCCGGCTTTGCTAAAGAACACCCCTGAGAATCGTGGAGCAAAGTTTACCGAGCACTACCCTTTTGCGGCGTTGGCGCATTTTATTAATCAACTCGGCGATGTATTGCAGGTGTTTTTGCTTGAGATGCAGGCCAGCTTGGAGGCGATGGCTTCCGGCAATATCGAGCGCCGTATCAACCACGATGGCTTTCCTTGGCAGCTGAAAAAGATCGCCACCGATATCAATGCCAATATCGATCATGTCACTGAGGTGTACATGAAAGCGGATCAAGAGCAGACCAATCTGGACGGCTTTCAGCGCGATCTTGGTATTATATCGATGAGCCTGGGCACCATTGCCGATCAAGTCGGGATGCGTGGTATGGAACTGCTTGATGCCTCTGTGATCATGGAGAGCCGCGTGGAAAGCACTGGGCAAGAAGCGGATCGGGTGCAACAGAGTATGGCGCAGGCCTCCTCTGCGGTGGATGCCATCAGCCAATCCATCACTGAGGTGGCGATGCATGTTCGTGAGGCAAGCGGGATTACCACCCAGGCAGTAGCGCAGGCGCAGCAGACCCAAGCGACCATTGCAGATCTTAGCCAAGCATCAGGCAAGATCGGCAGCATGGTGGAGTTGATCACCAGCATTGCCCGGCAGACCCAAATGCTCTCGATGAATGCCACCATCGAAGCGGCGCGTGCCGGAGAGGCTGGGCGGGGATTTGCGGTGGTGGCGAGTGAGGTCAAGCAGCTGGCGGAGCAAACCTCGCATGCAGCCAAGGAGATTAGTGCCAGCATTGAAGAGATCCAACAGAGCACTGAATCGGCTACTCAGGTCATTCAGGAGGTGGCTGCGACCATTGGGCGTATCAATGCGATTACTACCGATATCGAACAACGGGCAGCTGAGCAGGAGCGCGCTGCGCGTGGTATCGCCGGCAATGTTAATCAAGCCAACCATTCAAGTAATGAGATGCTCTCCGACCTTGGCGAGGTGCGTGAGGCATCCAATAAGACCCATAGTGATGCCGAAACCATGAACAAAACCGCGCAAGAGCTTCGTCAAAGCATCGATGAACTCGATGAGGTGGTGAAGAGTTACATTGGAGAAGCCGAATCCGACGAAATCGAGCTGTTTTAAAGCATTTCCCGAAACAAGACCTGACCCCTTCATCGCCTTTGTAATGCCTTTTGCCGTTACCGATTTTGATTTTTCGATTCCGCCGGAATTGATCGCCAAACACCCGCCCGCCCAACGCGATGGTGCGCGGCTGCTGCAACTGTTGGTGCAGGGTGGGTTATCTGATCGAAACATCACCGACCTGCCGCAATTGGTGCAGCCGGGCGATCTGTGGCTGATTAACGATACCCGGGTGATTCCATCGCGACTGTTTGGTCATAAAGCGAGTGGCGGTAAGGTGGAGCTGCTGCTGTTGGAGGCGCTCGACGACCACCAACGCCGCTGGCGGGCATGGGGTAAGAGCAACCGACCATGCAAACTTGGGGAGCAGATTTCCATTGCCGAAGGTGTGGTCGCCGAGGTGGTGGCGCGTGATGGCCGTGAGTTGGAGCTGGAGCTGGCCTGTGAGGATGTAGCATCGGCTCTCGCCCAACATGGCCATATGCCGCTGCCGCCGTACATCGATCGTCCTGATGATATCGCCGATCGCACCCGTTACCAGACGGTTTTTGCCACGGTTCCCGGTGCGGTCGCAGCACCCACCGCAGGGCTGCATCTTACTGGGAATCTGATGGCGGCAATGGAGCACGCCGGTGCCCAATTTGCCCGGATTACCCTTCATGTCGGCCCCGGCACCTTTCAGCCGGTGAGCGTGGATCGTATCGGTGATCATGCGATGCATGCGGAGCATTATACCATCCCCGAAGCTACCGCCCGATCGATTACACTGGCGAAGGCCGAGGGGCGGCGGGTGGTTTGTGTCGGCACCACCAGCTTGCGGGCGATCGAATCGGCGTGGCAGGATGGCGAGGTGCGGGTTGGAGCCTTCACCTCACGGTTGTTCATCTATCCAGGTTACCACTGGCGGGTGGCGGATGTGCTGTTGACCAATTTTCATCTGCCGCGCTCCACCCTGCTGATGCTGGTTGCGGCCATGACTGGTCGCGAGCGGGTGCTGGCAGCCTATCGCCACGCCGTTGCGGCGCACTACCGATTTTTCTCCTATGGGGACGCCATGTTTGTCGAGCGGGATCGCTAGCGATGTGTGGCTTTGTTGCGGTGGTTGGGCGGGTCGGCGAGGGGGAGTTGGAGCGGATGGCACAGGCGGTGGCACTCCGTGGGCCGGATGATCGCGGTGAACTCCACCGTTCCGCATTCCATGCCATTCATCACCGTCTCTCCATTATTGGCCCGGATGTGCGGGGTCGCCAACCGATGACGATTGGCAATATCACCGTGCTCTTTAACGGCTGTATCTATAACTATCCTCAGCTGCGCCGAGAGCTGGAGGCGGATGGCGTGGTGTTTGTCAGCGCCACTGATACGGAAGTTTTGCCGCATCTATTTGCCCGCTATGGCACGGAGATGTTTGCCCGACTCAACGGCATGTTTGCGCTGGTGTTGTGGGATGCAGCAACGCAGCAAGTCACCATTGCCCGCGACCGTTGTGGTGAAAAACCGCTATTTTTGTGTCAGCAGGCGGGACGCATCGGCCTCGCTTCCACCCTCAGCGCCTTTGAACGCGGGGATTGGCAATTGACGCCCAATGTGCTCGCGGTCGGTAGGTTACTTACCACCATGCGGGTCGAGCCGCCGATGACGCTGTATGGTGAGGTGCAGCAGCTCCCATCGGGATGTTGGGCGCAGGGTTCGTTGGGGGCGGAGTTGACGCTGAACCGCTTTTATCGCCTGCCTCCGCCGAATGCTGATCATGATTTCGATCGGAACTGCACCTTGCCGCAGTTGGCGCAGGAGGCGGAGCAGCGCATTGATGCCGCCTTTGCCATGCGCCGCCTATCGGATCGGCCATTGGGGGTGTTTCTCTCCGGCGGGGTGGACTCCTCGTTGATTGCAGCCTCATTGACGGCGGCCGGTAGCGCGCCACTGCGCACCTTTGCGGTGCGCTTTGCTGGTGGCGATGATGATTACGATGAGACCCCGTTTGCCGCCAAGGTGGCGCGCCATTTGGGCTGTGATCACCAATGTTTGGTGGTACAACCCGATGCCGATGCGACACTCGATGCGATGGCAGCAGCCTTTGATCAGCCGGTGACCAATGCGGCGGCACTGCCCACCTATTTGATTAGCCAAGCGGCCAAGGGATTGGTTGATGTGGCGCTCTCCGGGGTGGGTGGGGACGAGCTGTTTGGTGGTTATCCCCGCTATCTGGGGCTGGCGTGGCATCCGCGCTTGCAGCATCTTCCTGGTCGGGGGGCGGCGTTGGCGCTGTTGCATCAAGTGGGGGATTCAGCCACCTCGAGTCGCAATCTGCGTGGCCGACTGCGCCGTTTCCTGCTTGGGCTATCACAAACACCTGCCGATGCTTACCGTCACTGGATGGGCACCACCGATGCGGAACTGGCTGAGATGCTGACCCAACCGGTGGTGCAGTCGCCGGATGGTTGGCCAACGACTGCTTGGCCTAGCGCGGCTGAAGACCATGGTGGGCTGGAATCACTGTTGGCCGGTTATGGCATGGTGAATGGTGCCATGGCCTACGATCAGCTCACCTACCTTGCGGACGACCTACTGCCAGTGGCAGATCGTATGAGTATGGCACATGGTTTGGAGCTGCGCGCCCCCTTTCTTGACCCTGACCTGATGCGCTACGCATTGCAGCTTGATGCACGATTCAAGGTGGCGGGAATGCCGTGGCGTGAGGGGTTGAAAATTTTGCTCAAAGCGGTGGCTTGTCGCCGTCTGCCGCGTGAGGTGGTGCACCGTCCTAAGCAGGGGTTTATGGCACCGCTCAAGTTGTGGTTGCGTCAGGAGTTGCGCGGCGCGATGGAGGATTTGACCAGTCGTAATCCGGTTGGCGGCTTGATCCGGCGGTCGTTTGTGCAGGCACAATGGCAGCGCCATCTGGCGGGGGAGGATCGCTCGGATATGCTGTGGGGCATTCTGCTGCTCGATCGTTGGGCAGCGCAGCGGGGGTGGATCTTTTGAAGCGAGCATTGCGTGTTTTATTGGTGGCGGATGTCTCCGCGCAAACCGTGCGAGGTGGTGCCGAGCGCATGTTGATTAACCATGTGCGGGCGCTTCGTGAGGCTGGATTTGCCGTCACCTTGCTTACCCGTCAACCAGACCCAGATGCGCCGTTGCGGATTGAGGTGGCGGACGGCGTCGAGGAGCATCGGCTCATTTTTTCTGGTGACCGTGGCTGGCAGGGGCTGCGGCAACTGTCACGGCAGGCGAAGCGGTGGTGGAATCTGCGTGCCAACGCCTTTGATGTTGTGATCTCCGAACAGCCCTTTGTGATGTGGGCACTGCTTGGCGCGGGATGCACGCTGCCTCGGCTACAGATATGCCACTCGTTGGCGTGTGAAGAGTATGCCACCCGCCACGGCCTGGCGTGGGGGCTTCGTGCTCGGTTGGTGACGGCGTCGATGCGTCGATTGGAGCGGCGCATCTATCGCTCGGCGGATCGGGTGATGGCGTTAAGTAGCTTTACCCGTGAGCGCTTGCGGCGCGTGATGGGGGTATTGCCTGAGCAGGTGGTGATTGTCCCGGGTGGAGTGGATCTGTCTCGGCGCGCGAAGATAGCAACGCGTCAGCAGTGGCGTCAGCAGTTGGGTTGGGATGGCCCAGTGGTGGTCACCTTGCGCAATTTGGTGCCTCGTACGGGGGTGGATCTGTTGGTGCAGACGGCGGCGATTTTGCAGCACACCCATCCTGATCTGCGCTGGTGTGTGATGGGTGATGGTGAGTTGGCGGAGCCGCTACGCCACCTCTGTGGCATGTTGGGTGTGGAGGAGTCTATTGAGTGGTGTGGTTTTCTCGAAGATAACGAGGTGGGCAAACGCTTGCAGGCGGCGGATCTGTTTGTGCTCCCTACCCGATCTTTGGAGGGGTTTGGTCTTGTGACGCTGGAGGCCAATAGCCATGGTCTGCCGGTAGTGGCGACGCCGGTCGATGCCAATGTTGAGGTGGTACCGCAGATTGATGGCAACCGACTGGCTGTTGCAGCAACGCCTCAGTCGTTGGCTCGCGAGGTGGCGGCTGCATTGCAGGGTTGGCCACCGCAAGATTCGCAGCATCAGCGGCAGCGGATGCGGCAGCAGGTCGAGCAGCGCTTCGGCTGGCCGCACCACGATCAGGCGCTGCTTGATTCGGTGCGCGAACTGGTTCCCCAACTGGTTCCCCAAGTGGCGCCAGAGTAATGTAACGCCGTGCGTATCCTTCATGTTATTACCCGTATGGATCGCGGAGGATCTGCGATCAACACCTTGGTCACGGCGACTGAGCAAGCGGCTGCAGGGCATGCGGTGGCGCTGCTGTTCGGCCTATCGTTGGAGTCCGCAATGGCTGTCAATGAACTGGCGGCGGTGGATGCTGGGTTGGCACAATTTCGTGCGCTGGGTGGCGAGGTGATGGTGGAGCATGCGTTACGCCGGACAATTGGATGGCGTGATGCCGTTGCGTGGTGGCGTATTCGTGAAACCATACAACAGTTTACTCCCGATGTGGTGCATACCCACACCTCCAAGGGTGGGGTGTTGGGACGATTGGCGGCGCGGACACCGTGGCCAAAACGGCTGCGGATTCGGGTGGTGCATACCCCGCACGGGCATATCTTTCATGGCTATTTTTCTCCGGCGAAGGTTCGACTATTCATTGGGTTAGAGCGTTGGCTGGCGCAGCGTACCGATGTCTTGATCGCCTTGACTCGCGCTGAGCGCGATGACCACCTGGCGCTGGGTATTGGCCGTGTGGCGCAGTGGCGCGTGGTGCCGAGTGGGGTGGATGTGGATCAGATTATCCAGCGTATTGCTGCGCTACGGAGTGTGGCGGTGGATAGCGGGGAGAGGCGGTCATGGCAGGCGGTGAGTGTGGGTCGCCTAACCAAGGTAAAGGGGATGGATCGCCTGTTGCTGGCCTGGGGCAAGGTGGTGCAACAGCGCTCGGATGCGCGATTGGTGATTGTTGGCGATGGAGAATTGCGTGCAGATCTGGAACAGCAGCGGGATCGGCTGGGGCTTGGTCACGCGGTGCATTTTGCTGGCTGGGATGATCCGGTGGTGTGGCTGGCGGTGGCGGAACGCTTTGTGTTGTTGTCACGCAATGAGGGGATGGGACGGGTAGTGGTAGAGGCGATGGCGGCCGGATTGCCTTGCGTGGTGGCGGATGTGTGTGGTCTCGCTGAATTGGTGGATGGGAGGGTTGGTGCGGTGGTTGATGCCGAAGATGCCGCAGTGGTAGCGCAGGCTCTGCTAGCAGATTATGGTTGCGAGATTCGTCAGAGTGCGAGAATGCGATCGCAACGGTATTCGGTGAGAGCAATGATGCAGGGGG
Source organism: Mariprofundales bacterium (assembly GCA_030950645.1). Classification (GTDB taxonomy): domain Bacteria; phylum Pseudomonadota; class Zetaproteobacteria; order Mariprofundales; family J009; genus JAUZRF01. The sequence continues at coordinate 1,613 of JAUZRF010000103.1, read as the reverse complement.
TGCAAGCAGCGTATGAAAATAATCTCTGATATGCGTGGTGTTGCGCAGAGGATTGGTTGGATCATGTTGTTGCTGTTGATGGTCATACCATTTCCCATCAATCTCTCTGCGGCAGGGTTTGTCAGAGAGGATCGGGGGTCGGTATTGCGCCGGCTTGATTCGGTGATTCATGAGCTGACTGTTGCGAATAAGGTGAAAACAAAAAAGCCGGCACCAAAGGTTGTCGTCGTCCACAGTGATAAAGAAGTTCAAGCGTTAGCGCGGGTTCGGGCGGTGGTGAATGCGATTCCTCGGCCAATGCGGGTAGTGATTGATGTGCGCAGCAACCACTCCGATGGTAAGCACAGCTTTGCGGATCTGTTGAAAATGGCGCGCGCACGCCATATCGAGGCGATCGCCTTTACCGATCATGATCACACCGGTGTGCGTTATGGGCTCGATCCTGCGATCGGTTTAAGCTACACCTATGAACTGCGATCGTTATACACCACCGGTGCGGAGAAATTTATTGCGGATGTGAAACAGGCGCAAGCGTCGAATCCGGACATGGTGGTGATGGCCGGTACGGAAGACACGCCTGGATATCATTGGACCGGACTGCCATTTAGTGGGGATTTCACACTGGTGGGGTCGGACAAACATATGATTGCGTTGGGGATGGAAAATGCGGCACAGATTAAGGGATTACCTAGCTACTCCCTTAAGCACATGCACAGCAACCTTAAGTTTTCAATGGCATTTTGGGTTATCGTGGTGTTTGCGTTGTTGCTCTATCTTATGTTGAAGCGCAAACGCGGGCTTGCCTTGTTGGTGTTCGCGGCCTTTATCGCATTTATGGCCACTTGGATGATGCAAATTCGCCATGAGAAAGACCCCTATGTGGATTTTATTGATACGGCGCACAACGAGGGGTTGTTCACGGTGTGGGCGCATCCTGGCACCCATACCGGCTTCCGGGTCGAGAAGCTCGGGGTGAAGGTGGCAACTGAGCCGTATAACGATGCGGTGTTTAATGGCCCGCATGCGGATGCTTTTGCGGCGGTTTATGGCGATACGGATGGCAATTGTAAGCCCGGGGGGCCTTGGGATCGTTACCTGCAGCAGTATCTGAATCATACCAAGGATAACCCACTGTGGGGGGTGGCAGCAGGGGATTTCCATTACCAAGGAGGGTTTGGCACCTATCTGGGTGATTATCCGATGGATGTGTGGGTGAAGAGTCGTACCGAGCAAGGGATCATGGCCGCGCTGCGGCTGGGACATAATGTGAGCTGGCAAGAGCCAAAGGATCGCAATGTGCGCATCCGTGCGTTGGCGCTGGTTGATGATCGAGGTAAGAGTATTCTGCCGGGGCAATCGTTGCAGGGTAGTCATAAGCTCTATTTGGCGATTGCTGCGGACGAGCCGTTTGGTCAAGGGAAACCGATGCAATTTACCGCGCAAGTGGTGGTGGATGGCCTAGTAGTGGATCGGCCGTTGGTTGCGGTAGATGCTGGTAAAATGACGGTGATTCCATTAAAAATTGGTGTGGGGGATCATGTGGTTCGGGTGCGGATTCCCGTGCAGCAAGGTTTTCGTTTGGAAGCAAACCCCTTCTTTGTGCGTATGACGAG
>JAUZRF010000102.1 GCA_030950645.1 Mariprofundales bacterium | reverse complement strand
TCAGCACCCTACCCAAAAATAGCTGTAACTGCTCAGATCGCTTCCGGTTTTCCTGATAGCAAGGCGAAAAAGCGGAGTTTACTACTGTAAATGAGCATTTTTCAACGCCGCTATCAGGAAAACCGGGAGTGAGCTGAGTAGTTACATTTTGTTGATGAATTTTAATTGGCGTTCAACATAACGCCCCAACATATCGGTCTCCAGATTGGCCGCGTCACCGACTTTCAAATCACCGAGGTTGGTCTGTTCCAAAGTGTGCGGAATAAGACTGACCGCAAACCCGCGATCGTCCACTTCATTGATGGTTAGGCTGACACCATTTACCGCTACCGAGCCTTTCATCACCACGAAGCGCGCCAGTGGCTCGGGGATATGAAAGTTGAATAGCCGGAATTCTCCAGCTATTTTTGATTCGTGCAAAACAGCTACGCCATCAATATGCCCAGTGACAATGTGCCCGCCCAAGCGGTCATTTGCCCGCAATGCTGGCTCCAAATTTAGCCGATCACCCAAGTTTAGCTTGCCCAGCGTGGTTACGGCCAATGTTTCTGGCGACAGTTGTGCGCAAAAAGAGCTGGCGTCGGGAAAGGCGGTGACCGTTAGACAGCAGCCATTGACCGCCACCGAGTCACCGAGTTGCCAATCGGCCAATGATAGGCGTGTGGCCACGGTTAGCTGTGCGTCAGTATCGCTATGCATCCATGCAGTAACGGTGCCAATATCTTGAATAATACCAGTGAACACGGGGTGATTAGCTGAGAGGGGGCGGTTTTGATGCGGAATCAGTCTCTTCGCTGTTCGCCGCATCTTCGTTGTCCATCACCTTGCCGATGCGATCCAGTTGATAGGTCAGGTTTGCTACCAGTAGCGAGTACAAGGTGATGCCAAATAACATGGTGAATACTGCGACAATACGCCCGATCGAGCTGATGGGATAAACATCGCCGTAGCCGACGGTGGTTAAGGTGACAAAAGCCCACCATAGTGAATCCTCAATCGTGCCAAAGGCTGGGTTGAGGGGGTGCTCTATCAAGTATTCGAGCAGGCCGAATATGAACACCATCATGAATACCAGTGTCATCATAGCTGGAAAACTCTGTTTTGAAACAAGTAATAACTTGAATATGTGGCGACGATTCATGTGCAGCAGACCACCAAGGCGCAGTACTCGGAGCATAGAAGCGAATTTGAATATCCGCAAAGCGGTAAACAGGCGCAACAATGGAGATGAGAGCAGTACCACCAGCACCAAATCTATCCAGTTGGCGCGCAAATACGCGTTGCGGTCATCGGCGAGGAAAAAGCGTATGGCGAAGCAGGCAACAAATACGGACAGTATCGCAACCAACATCCACTCTTCATGCCCATCCCAAAACGGAACAAGAACCGCAGCCAAGGTGAGAACAAACAGTAGACCATCCAATAGCTTGGCCATCTTAGGATGGCTTGAGTTGGCGCTTGAGGCGAGGAAGTTCTTATCTTGCACGGGGAAAATCCTACGCGACACAAACTGTTAGGCAATGTGCAGTGATCATTTGCACGCATCCACCCACCCAGTGTTTTGCAAGAGGCTCCCTGTTAAAGATGATCTCACTGGATCTGAAGCTACTCTGCTTGATAAGCTAGATCTTAGCCGAAAAGCCTAATGGGCATTTTTCAACGCCGCTATCAGGAAAACCAGGAGTGAGCTGAGTTGTTACGGAGAATCAGCAATTGTTGACACCTATCGTTCAGCCCATAAGATGCCCCGCATCTACAAGATCGGTTTTTTTGTCGCACTTGCTAGTATGCTTAGTTACACTATACATAAATCCTTGGGAGGAATCACACCATTATGAGTACTTTATTTGAAACATTAGGCGGCGAGGCTGCTGTCAATGCGGCGGTTGATATTTTTTATAAGCGCGTTCTTTCGGATTCTTATGTCGTTCGTTTTTTCGAAGGCACGGATATGACCAAACAGGCGGCCAAGCAGAAAGCCTTTTTGACCATGGCCTTCGGCGGCCCCAATAATTATAGTGGTAAGGATATGCGCGATGGGCACAAGCATTTGGTTAAAATGGGTTTAAACGACTCCCATTTCGAGCATATTCTTGCACATTTGCGTTCTACGCTGGCCGAGTTGGGCGTTGGTGCGGATCTGATAACCCAAGTAATTGATGTGGCGAATACTACACGCGACGATGTGTTGGATCGTTAAGGAGTTCGCTCATGCATTATTCCACATTTATTCCCGCATTTCTTATTTTTATCGTGCTTGGCTTGGCGCTTCCTATCATCCTAGCTACGATAGCTGATGCTAATCGTGGTGGTGCGGGCGATTCAGGAGCTGCGGCACCCAAATCGCTGTTTGACCGTCTTGGTGGCGAGGCTGCGGTAAATGCCTCAGTAGATATCTTTTACCGCAAGGTGTTGGGTGATGCGTTTGTCGCTCCATTCTTTGAGGGTGTGGATATGCTTAAGCAGGCTAGTAAGCAGAAGACTTTCCTCACCTTAGCCTTTGGCGGCCCTACCAACTATAGTGGTAAGGATATGCGCGAAGGGCACAAGCATTTGGTTAAGCGTGGCCTTAATGATGACCATTTTGAACATATTCTTGTTCATTTGCGCTCTACCTTGGCAGAGCTCGGTGTTGCCGACGCACTGATTCAAGAGGTGATTGCGGTGGCGGATAGTACGCGCGCTGATGTCCTTGATCGTTAGTTAGCGCAACGCACTGCGCCTCGTAGGCGCAGCGCCCATTTTAGGGGCGGTGAAGCATCACGCTTCTCCGCCCTTTTTATTGATACCACATAACTGCTCAGATTGCTTCCGGTTTTTCTGATAGCAAGGCGAAAAAGCGGAGTTTACTACTGTAAACGGGTATTCTTCAACGCCGCTATCGGGAAAACCGAGCGTGAGCTGAGTAGTTACGATACCACATTTCTTGAGGAAATATTATGACTACGATCACCTTCCAAGAGCAGTCCTATGATTGCAACTCGGATGAAAATGTTCTTGCCTGTCTAACGCGCCACGGCTTGGTCTTGCCGTCATCTTGCCAAAGCGGGGTGTGCCAAACCTGTATGATGCGCGCCACAGCTGGGGATGTGCCAGAAAAAGCGCAGCAGGGGCTCAAGCCGACCCAAAAAATACAAGGCTATTTCCTCGCTTGTGTTTGCCTTCCTGAAACTGATATGCGTGTAGAAACGGCGGAGTTGCTTAATCGCTTCTCGGTGACGGTATGTGAAAAATCGATGCTTAATGCAGATGTTGCGTGCATTCGGATGACCCCGCCAGCGGATTTCACCTTTCATCCGGGGCAGTTTATTAATATTATTAGAGATAGCGATGCGCTAGCGCGCAGCTATTCGTTGGCCAATGTGGTCGGCGAAGCGTTAGAGATTCATGTCAAACGCATTCCCGATGGTGCGATGAGTAGTTGGTTGGTCGATGAAGTGAAAGTGGGGGATACGCTGGTATTTCAAGGCGCTATCGGGGACTGTTTTTATCTCGATAATAAGCTGGATCAATCGATGGTGATGGTTGGCGTTAGCACGGGGATGGCACCGTTGTATGGCATTGTTCGTGATGCGTTGCAGCAGGGGCATCGCGGTCAGATCAAGCTCTATCATGCCAGCTTGGCGAGTGCTGGGCTCTATTATGTTGATGAATTGCGCGCATTGGCGGAGCAGTATGATAATCTCACCTACACGCCTTGCGTGCTCCATGGTGTTGCACCCCGTGGCGGCGAGCAGGGGAAGATTGATCACATTATTGGTTCGTTGGGTGACTTTGCCGATTGGCGTGTGTTTCTTTGTGGCGATCCTCCCATCGTGAACGCTCTACGGCAGAAAACCTACTTAGGTGGCGCCCACATGCTGGATATTTTTTCCGACCCTTTTGAGCCCTCGAAGTCCTAGAAACGGGTAACTGCTCAGATTGCTTCTGGTTTTCCTGATAGCAAGGCGAAAAAGCGGAGTTTACTACTGTAAATGCGCATTTTTCAACGCCGCTATCGGGAAAACTGGGAGTGAGCTGAGTAACGGGTATCTTCTCAGATTGCTTCCGGTTTTCCTGATAGCAAGGCGAAAAAGCGGAGTTTACTACTGTAAATTAGCATTTTTCAACGCCGCTATC
>JAUZRF010000101.1 GCA_030950645.1 Mariprofundales bacterium | reverse complement strand
AAGGCGGAAAAGCGGAGTTTACTACTGTAAATGAGCATTTTTCAACGCCGCTATCAGGAAAACCGGGAGTGAGCTGAGTAGTTACGTAAAAAAATATGGATACGAGATCAAACACCATGAAACAACCAAACCGGGACCTTGAGTGGTTCGCTAACCCCAATCCTGAGCGCGATTACCACATCCGCATCGATTCGCCAGAGTTCTCCTGCCTCTGCCCCAAAACAGGCCAACCAGATTTTGCCGAGATCAAACTCGATTATGTTCCCGATCAGCGCTGTGTTGAGCTGAAATCGCTCAAGCTCTACTACTGGAGCTTCCGCGATGAGGGCTGTTTCCACGAGGCGGTAACCAATCGCATCGCCGATGATCTAATCGCGCTACTGCAGCCGCGCCAACTGCGCATCGAAGCGATATTTAATGTGCGCGGAGGGATCTATACCACGATCGTGGTTGAACACCATGCCAAATAGACCCCGCACCATCGCCTTCACTAAAATGGAGGCACAAGGCAATGATTTTATTATTATTGATGGCAGGAACCAACCGCTGCCCGAGTTCGATAGCAACACCATTCGGCAGTGGTGTGATCGCCGATTAGGGATCGGTTGTGATCAATTGCTGCTCCTGCTGCCGCACCCCGAAGCCAATGCTGGCATGCGCATATTCAACAATGATGGTAGTGAAGCGCAACACTGCGGCAATGGTGCCCGTTGTGTCGGCGAGCTGCTGATGCGCGACCAACACCATGACAAGGTTACTATCGCACTCGCAAACCGTACCATTCAGGCACTCCGTCACCATGACCATATCGTGGTAGAGATGGGTTCGGCTACGATTGATGCCTGCAACACACACCACACCGATGTCAATATCGGCAACCCGCACCGAGTATATTTCGATACCTGTGAACAGCTTGACCCCACCCGCAATATTGAGATTATCACCGGTCAGGTAGATGACCATCTCTGGATCGATATTATCGAACGCGGTGCCGGCCGCACCCCCGCTTGCGGCTCTGGTGCCTGTGCGGTCGCGGCCGCATGGTGGCAGCACCATGGCGAGATCACGCCTCTCACCATCGTCATGCCAGGGGGTGAGGTTCAAGTTTCTGGCACACCAGAAGCGGTTCGGCTCTCTGGCACCGTACGCACCGTGTTTCAAGGAAAAATAGCCATCCCACTTTACCATGGTAAGGTTGCTACCGCATAAGCTATAGTAACGACTCAGATCGTTTCTGGTTTTCCCGATAGCGGCGTTGAAAAATACTCATTTATAGTAGTAGACTCCGCTTTTCCGCCTTACCATCAGAAAAACCAGAAGCGATCTGGGCAGTTACGGGATGTTTTCAAGGGATGCGAAGTCGTTACAATCTATAATAAGGAGCCTCTTGCAACACTCTGGGGGAATGGGTGGCAATCCCAATTTTGGTGCATTTTCAGGATGAAATGGGGAGCATGGTGGTTTCATACACCGAAATTCCCGCCTGGAAATGCGCCAGAGTGGGGAAGCCAATCGCCGCTCATGAGTTTTGCAAAAGGCTTTAAGGGGAGATGGGAACAATGACCGATCTGTTTCATCTAGAAACGCCATCCGTAGATGCGCTGAAATTTATGATGGATGCCGCCATCGAGCTGGAGATGGAACGGGAGCCCAGCGACTTTCTCGACAAGGTGTTGCACTACTCTCGCGACATCGTTGGTGCTAGGGCAGGTAGCCTTTATCTGGTGGATGGCGACGAGCTCTCTTTTCTGGCATGTCAGAATGATGATCTGGATATCAGCCAATTCATTACCGTGAACACTGAACAGCCCCACAAAATCGCACGCACCGAGAAGAGTATTGCTGGGTATGCCTCCCTCCACGGCGAACCACTCATGATTCAAGATGCCCACCATATCGACAACAGCGCCCCGTACAGCTTCGACCCCGCCATCGACAAAAAATCCGGCTTTCACACCCAAACTATCCTGGCGATGCCGCTTCGACACCCAAAAGAAGGCGTCATCGGGGTAATGGAGTTGATCAATTTGCAGATCAAGGATACCCACCACTGGTCTATTGGATTGGTACGCCACTTTGCCATGCTCAGCGCATCGTCTATCGTCAATCTACAGATGGAGAAATCCCTCGAAGCTGCTTACCTCGAGACCATCTTCCGCCTTGGTGTTGCCTCAGAATACAAGGATGATGACACCTACGCCCATGTCCAACGCATCCGCTACACTTCACGAATCATCGCCAACGAAATGGGCTGCAGCCTGCACGAACAGCAGGCTATTTTTCACGCCTCAGCAATGCATGATCTAGGGAAAATTGGCATTCCCGATAACATCCTCAACAAGCCAGCGCATCTGGAAGCCGATGAGTGGGAAATAATGAAAAACCATGCCACCATGGGAGCGGAGATCCTCAAAGATAGTGATGCGGAGCTATTGCAACTCTGTGCCACCATCGCGGTTGGCCACCACGAACACTGGGATGGCAATGGCTACCCTAACGGCTTGGCTGGTGCGGAAATCCCACTAGAGGCGCGCATTGTCGCGGTCGCAGATGTGTTTGATGCACTGGTCAATCAACGCGCTTACAAAAAAGCATGGCCAATTGAGGACGCACTCGCACTAATCGAGGGTGAAAGCGGCTCACATTTTGATCCTGCTGTTGTTGAAGCCTTCCTGAACCGGATCAAAGAGGTCAAGCAGGTTCAACAACGATTCTTAGTAACTACTTAGATTGTTTATAATTTTTCTGATAGCAAGATGAGAAATCGGAGTTTACTACTGTAAATGCGCATTCTTCAACGCCGCTATCGGGAAAACCGAGCGTGAGCTGAGTAGTTACGATTCTTAAAATAAAAGTAACTGCTCAGATCCCTTCACCAACCCCTACACTTCCATCCGCAAACACCGGCGTGGAGAGGTATTTTTCACCACCATCGGGGAAAATCACCACAATCGTTGCCGGCGCATTGCACGCCATGCCCACCTTCAATGCCGCAGCCATGGCACAACCACAGGACTGTCCCGCCAAAAGCCCCTCCTCGCGCGCTAGGCGCTGAGTTGTCCGATAGGCCAGTTCGGTATCCACTCCAATCTTGCGATCAAATACGGATGCATCGTAGATGCCCGGCACGATGCTCGATTCCATATGTTTAAGCCCCTCAATGCCATGGAATGCGGAATCCGGTTCTGCAGCAATCACCTGCAAGGTTGCGTTTTGTCGTTTTAGATAGCGTCCCGTACCCATCAAGGTGCCACTGGTGCCAATTGAGGCGACAAAGTGGGTGATTTCCCCCTCGGTTTGTCGCCAAATTTCGGGGCCTGTGGACTCCTCATGCGCCTGAGGGTTGGCGGGATTATTGTACTGATCTGGCTTAAAATAGCGCTCTGGCTCCATCGCATAAACCCGGCGCGCTTCAAGAATCGCGCCATCAGAACCCTCGAGCGGATCAGAAAAAAGCAACTCGGCGCCATAGGCGCGGCAGATGCGTTTGCGTTCATCGGAGACATTACCCGGCATCACCAGCCGCACCCGGTAGCCCATCACCGCACCCAGCATCGCCAAGGCAATGCCGGTATTGCCTGAGGTAGAGTCCAAAATAGTCTTATCCGGGGTGAGCTCTCCACTGGCAATCCCCGCACGCAGCATCCACAATGCCGGACGATCCTTGACCGAGCCGCCAGGATTGAATCGTTCAAGTTTCGCGAACAACCGTACACCATCGGGCAATGCACGGGTCATATTCGACAGTTTTACCAACGGTGTGTTCCCGATCAGGTCGGCGAGGTGTGGTGCCAAGTCTAGGCTCCTTAAGGGTGATTCTCTGGTAACTAACTCAGCTCACGCCCAGTTTTCCCGATAGCGGCGTTGAAAAATACGCATTTACAGCAGTAAACTTAAGCGTTTTCGCCTTGCCATCAGAAAAACCGGAAGCGATCTGAGCAGTTACATTCTCTGAAAAGATCATGGGCGATGCAGCATTGCCACCATGATGCTATGGTGGCAATGCTGAAACAATCCCTCCCCGCGTCAATTTGACAACTTCCATCATACCGTAATATTTACGGCATTATATGCTCAGGAGAGCCCTATGCGAAATGTACCCTTATTCGACCAAGACGACCATGCCTTTATTCTACTTAATGAAAGCGATCCCGGAGAAGAGAACGGCATTGAATCCAAGCAATACCTCATCTGCCACCATGGCCAGGGTGTTCTGCTTGATCCCGGCGGATGGGGAGTGATGCCACGGGTACTGACCGAGATGCTGCCTCACCTGCAACCAGAACAGATCAGCACCATTATACTGTCGCATCAAGATCCTGATATTGTTGCTGGTATCAGCACTTGGCTGGAGTTGACCTCGGCCACAGTCTATGTTCCCGCCACATGGATGCGCTTCCTGCCCCATTATGGTCAGATCGATATGGGACGATTCCATGGTGTGCCCGATCAGGGGCAGGAGTTGACACTGGAAGGCTATACGATGCAACTGATTCCCGCCCATTTCCTCCACTCTCCGGGTCAGATCAACCTGTTTGATCCGCAATCCTCGATTCTATTCTCCGGTGATATCGGTACCGCTGCCATCAAACCCGATCAAGAAACCCGCGCCTTTGTTGATGATTTTTCCGACCATCTACCCGCCATTCAGGGGTTTCACCGTCGATACATGGCCTGTAACCGGGCACTGCGCATCTGGACTGCTCGGGTACGCCAGCTTAATCCTACCATGATTGCCCCTCAGCACGGCCCGGTCTATCGCGGCGATGCAGTCGAGGGACTACTAGAGTGGCTGGAGCAATTAGAATGCGGTGCTGACATCATGCAGGCGGATGGAACATTTCCCCCCCTATGAACGAGCTAAACATACTGAACGATCAACCTGGCATGCCGGAAAATGGGTACCTCAGCGATCAACTTGGCACGCTGGAACATCTCAGACAGCGAACCGTACTGGGTATAGGCAAACTCTTGCAGAGTCAGCAGTGGAACCGTAATGCCTACGCCCAGATCATGCACCATATCACCCAAGAGCATCAGACAGTGATTCGCGACCTCAAACAATTATCGTTGACTGGCGGCAAGGCGGAACAACAGGCATTGATCGCAACCATCACTACGCGCTGCCACTGCCTCGATACCGTGATGGCACGCCTCCAGACACTACGCCAAACCAGCTCCAGTCAGGAGTCTAATGCAGTTCAACAGATCATTCTCAGCTTTGATGCCACTGCGGAGTATCTTGGCCAGACCCTCATTGATAAAAACCTGCTTGATCGCCAAAATCAAGTGTTGGAAAACCTGATTATCTCGCACGAGCATGTCGCGCAGTGGAAACAGTTTGTACAACGCATCCTAATCGATTTTCACCAACTGTTCAGCTTTGATTTTTTCTTTATCGCCTTCTCAGAGAATAACCGTTTGATGCTCTTCTTCTACTGTATGGGGGACTACTCCGCACAAGCACGCCAGCACATCAGGGATAACTGCGCCCAACAGGTGCTACAAGGGCTTGACCTTCCCGCCGACACCCCCTTTGACACGGAAATATTCCAGGTTCTTGATACACCACGCTTACTCAGCGATAATGACATTGATACCATCACCGTCAAGGTGCCGGAATATGCGCCCAACCTTGCAGGCTTACTTGGTGCTTCCTATGCCTCGGTCAAGCCCGTTTCCAGCCAAGAACGCGCCATTATCCGCTCCATTCTAGCAGTAATGGTGATGGTGATTGGCTCGAGCAAGCTGTTGAGTAAGACCATGGAGGAGTTGGAGTTTCACTCCAAACATGATCCGCTGACTGGGCTCTACAACCGACGCCATTTCGACGAAATACTGCGTTATGAGTTTGGCCGTTCCGAACGCCATCAACATCAGTTTTCAGTCATCTATATCGACTCGGATGACTTCAAACAGATCAACGATCGCTATGGCCATCCCTGCGGAGATCAGGTGCTGGTGCGCACCGGAGAGATGATGCGCGACATCACCCGTAAAGGCGATTTAGTGGTACGATTAGGCGGCGATGAGTTCGCCATTCTGCTACCAGAAACGCCGGCAGAAGGGGCTCGCCAACTGGCGGAAAATCTACGCAAACACATCTACAAACAGATCTTCACCTCACCGAATCACGAGCAGTTCCGCACCTCAATATCGCTCGGCATCGCCACTTACCCCAAGGATGGCCGCAACGCCATTGATCTACTGGCCGCCTGCGACATGGCGCTCTACGAGGCCAAAAATAGCGGCAAAAACAGCATTGCGGCGGTGGATGGCAATTAGCCGGATAGCTCAGGCACGCGATCTCGCCACCATGTGCCACCACCACAACTGAGATAACTATTCAACTCACCCCTAATTTCCCCAACAACGGCGTTGAAAAATACGCATTGACAGTAGTAAACTCCGCCTTTTTGCTTGCCATCAAGCAAAAAGTCCACGGACGAACTTTTTGCGATGGAATCAAGCATCTTTGCCATCTTGGCACCTGCTCTTAGAGTGCGCCGCCCGCTGACCCCCTTAGGTGTTAGCTAAATCATTCCACCTCTTAGAAACAGGAGCCCATACCATGGCTATTGAACGCACCCTTTCCATCATCAAACCCGACGCCATCGCCAAAAATGTCATTGGCGACATTATTCGCCGTTTTGAGGAGAATGGTCTCGCGGTGATCGGCACCAACATGACCCAACTCTCCGCAGAGCAGGCTGGCCGATTCTACGCCGTACACAAAGAGCGCCCATTCTTTGGCCCGCTATGCGCATTCATGAGTTCTGGCCCGATCCTAGCGATGGTGCTCGAAGGCAAGAACGCGGTGCTCCTCAACCGCCGACTAATGGGCGCCACCAACCCCAAAGATGCCGATGCAGGCACCATTCGCGCCGACCATGCCACTTCGATTGAGGCCAATGCCGTGCACGGCTCAGACTCGGTCGAGAACGCTGCTGCCGAGATCGCGTTTTTCTTCGGCGACCTCAACCTCAACAGCCACTAACCACCGCGTTTCGTGACTTCCACCACGGCGGATCCGCAACCGGAACAGATTACTGTTCGGCGCCAAAAGCTGGCACGCATGCAGGCAGAATCCGGTTTTGCCTACCCCAATGATTGGCGGGTGGATGCTACTGCTGCCGACCTGCATGCGCGCTATGGCGACTGGGATAATGACCGGCTAGCACAAGCCGATCTCTCCGTACGACTCGGCGGACGCATGATGGGGCATCGGGTGATGGGGAAATCCAGCTTTGCCCATATCCAAGATGGCAGCGGCCGTATCCAGCTTTTTCTGCATCGTGACCAGCTCACCCCTGAGATCTACAATCCAACCAAAAAATGGGACTTGGGTGATATCGTTGGCGCTTCCGGCACCCTGTTCCGCACCAAAACCGGCGAACTGTCGCTGCGGGTGGACGCGATCCGCCTGATCAGCAAATGCCTGCGCCCCCTGCCAGAGAAGTGGAAAGGGCTAAGCGACAAAGAGGTGCGCTACCGCCAACGGTATGTCGATCTCATGGTGTCGCCCGAGGTGCAGCAGATCTTCCGCCAACGCTCGCGCATTGTCTCGGCCCTGCGCCGCCATCTTGAGGAGCAGAACTTCGTCGAAGTGGAAACCCCGATGTTGCAGACTAAGGCGGGAGGTGCCGCCGCCCGACCCTTCACCACCCACCACAACGCGCTCGATATCGATCTGTTTCTGCGCATCGCCCCAGAACTCTACCTCAAACGGCTCATCGTTGGCGGCTTTGATCGCGTATTCGAAATCAACCGCAACTTCCGTAACGAAGGGATTGATGTTACCCACAATCCGGAATTTACCATGGTGGAATTCTACCAAGCATGGGCCGATTTCCACATGGCGATGGACACCACCGAATCGCTGATTCGCGCTGCCGCCGAGGCATGCGATGCCATCCAAGTGGAGTGGGACGGTGTCGAACTCGACCTCAGCCAACCGTTCCAACGCATCCGCATGGATGAGGCGGTGGTTGCGAAGCGCCCCGACCTAGCGGATCACACCACCAACAAAGCCTTACTTGCTACCGTCTGCCTGCAAGAGATCCCGGATATCAAGCCGCTGATCACTTGGAAGGCGGGGCACTACCTCAACGCACTCTTTGAAGCCTTGATCGAACCCGAGCTGCAACAGCCCACCTTCGTCACCCACCATCCGGTGGATATCTCGCCACTGGCGCGTCGTAACAGCGACGACCCCAATGTCACCGACCGTTTTGAGCTCTTCATCGCTGGTAAGGAGATCGCCAACGGCTTTTCCGAGCTTAATGACCCGGACGATCAGCGCGCACGATTCATGGCGCAGGCACAGGCCAAGGCCGCAGGCGATGCCGAGGCCTGCGAGGTAGATGAGGATTACCTCACCGCCCTTGAGTTCGGCATGCCACCCACCGCTGGAGTCGGTATCGGAGTGGATCGGCTGGTGATGATGTTAACCAGCCAACACTCGATCCGCGATGTCCTCCTATTCCCTCACATGCGACCACGCCAACCTTGATAACTTCGAGGCTCTTGCAAAAAGGTCACTACTCAGCGCCCTACCAGAAAATGGCTGTAACTGCTCAGATTGCTTCCAGTTTTTCTGACAGCAAGGCGAAAAAGCTTAAGTTTACTACTGTATATGAGCATTTTTCAACGCCGCTATCGGGAAAACCGGAAGTGAGCTCAGTAGTTATGCAAGAAACCTATCAACCGTAAAGGAGTCACCTATGTTTGCCGAACGCATCATGACCACCAATATCGCCACCTGTAGCCCCGATCAGCCGGTGCATGAGGTGATTGATATCATGACAGAAAAAAGGTTGCACACACTGCCTGTCATTGATGCCGATGGCATCTTACTTGGATCGCTCAACACCCTCTCTGTGCTCAACCGCATTGTGCCAGAATACATCGTCACCGGAGACCTAAAGGCGGTACCCTACGCCCCAGATTTTGGGCTGTTACGCAAACATTACCTTGCCTTAAATAACTCGAAAACCACGGTAGCTGAGGTCATGGAACGGCACCCCACCACCGTCCATGCCAACGAATCCCTGCTCTCGGTTACTGCAGCACTGATCACCTATGATCGCTTCGAATTCGTCATTGTGATTGATGATGCCAGCAAGATGCTCGGCATCATCTCCAGTAATGATATTCTACGCGCGCTTCATGATCAGTTCCCCTTGGAAATAGAAACGGTATAGATTCATGAGTCTCGAAGCAGCGACCACTGCCAGCGGATTTATGCCCGCCCACGCATCCACCGCCATCTTCGGCCTACCCAGTGTCTGGCTGGCTATCGCCATCTTGCTCGCGGTCTATGCCGTGATTATGATGGAAAAGTTCAACCGCGCGGTACTCTCGCTGCTCGGTGCGGGCATCATGATCCTGTGCGGTGTGCTCAATCAGGAACAGGCGATAGCAGGGGTTGATTTCAACACCATCGGCCTACTTACCGGCATGATGGTTATCGTCGCAATCAGCCAAAAAACCGGTATGTTCCAATATGTTGCCATCCGCGCCGCCAAGCTGGTCAAGGGTGATCCCTGGGGGGTATTGGTCATGCTATCGGTGGTAACCGCACTGTTCTCCGCCTTTCTCGACAATGTCACCACCGTACTTCTGATCGCGCCGGTGACGCTGCTAATCACCGATGCACTGGATGTTAAGCCATACCCCTTTCTCTTTTCTGAGATTTTGGCCTCCAATATCGGAGGTACCGCCACCTTGATCGGCGATCCACCCAACATCATGATCGGTTCGCAGGCAGGGTTAACCTTTTACGATTTTCTAGTCAACCTCGCCCCGATCATCCCATTGATTATGCTTACCACTATGGCTTGCATCTGGGTCATATTTCGACGCGATATCCATGCCAGCCGCGAAGCGCGCGAACTGATCATGGAATTCAATGAGCGCGATGCGTTAAAAAATATCCCTTTGCTTAAAAAATCACTCTCGGTACTGGGGATGGTACTGATTGGCTTCACCACCGCCCACGAGTTGCACCTGGAACCTGCCTCCATTGCCATGTTCGGTGCCGCCCTGCTGCTGTTGCTCCAAACTTGGAGCTGCGATCTTGAAGAGAAAAACCACGCCTTTGAGGGGGTAATGGCCGAGGTCGAGTGGACCACCATCTTCTTCTTTGTTGGCCTGTTTATTATCGTGACCGGTGCCGAGCATACCGGCATCATCGCCTTTCTGGCTGACAAGATGCTGGAGCTCACCAAAGGCGACTTCAATGCTACCGTGGCCGCAGTCCTGTGGACCTCCGCAATCGCCTCCGCCGTGATCGATAACATCCCCTTTGTCGCCACCATGATTCCAATGATCCACGATATGGCGCCCACTTTTGGTGGTGCCGAGGCGATCCGCCCGCTGTGGTGGGCACTTGCACTCGGGGCCTGCCTTGGTGGCAACGGATCACTGATTGGCGCCTCCGCCAACTTGATCGTTGCCGGTTTTGCCCAGCGCGCTGGCCACCCGATCTCCTTTTTCACCTTCATCAAACACGCCTTTCTACTGATGATTTTAAGCATCGTCATCGCCCAGATCTACATTTCACTTCGCTACCTATAAACCAGTCATAACTACTCAGCACCCATTGAAAATATCATATAGCTGCTGAGATTGCTTCTGGTTTTTCTGATAGCAAGGCGAAAAAGCGGAGTTTACTACTGTAAATGAGCATTTTTCAACGCCGCTATCGGGAAAACCGGAAGCAATCTGAGTAGTTACAACAGGAGCACCTCCCTATGCAATACAATGTTCTCGGTATCGGCAATGCCATCATGGATATTCAAGTACAATGCGATGATGCATTCCTGCAAGATCAGGGAATTGACAAAGGCATTATGACCTTGGTTGAGGAGGTTCGTCAGCGTGAGGTTCTCACCGCACTGAGTGGTCATCAGTGGCACTACTGCTCAGGCGGATCGGCAGCCAACACCGTGGTTGGTGTCGCCGAAATGGGAGGGGCAACGGGATATACCTGTCTAACAGGTAATGATCAGCATGGTGAGATGTATCTCACGGAGATGCATCAACTTGGCATTCACATCAACACTGAAGCCAGCTCCGGCACCACCGGCACCTGCGTGGTGCTGGTTACCCCCGATGCACAACGCACCATGCTCACCCATCTCGGCATCTCCGCCAATCTATGCAGCCACCACCTCAACGCATCGGATATTGCTTGCACCGAGTACCTCTATATCGAGGGCTATCTCTTTGCCGCCGATGAAACCCGCCAAGCAGCACTAGAGGCAATCAAGATAGCCGCGACACAGGGGGTCAAGGTTGCACTGACCCTCTCTGACCCCTTTCTGATCAATATCTGCCGCGAAAGCTTCACCAAGTTAATGGATGACGGCGCCATCAACCTGCTGTTCTGCAACCAAGAAGAGGCCATCGCGCTGACTGGGAAACAAGATCCACGCACCGCAATTTCCAACCTCAACCAGCAGGTGCCCCATGTTGCGCTTACATTAGGTGCCTCAGGTTCGTTGATTGCCGATCAAGGGGATTTAATTGAGATCCCCGGCGTAGAAGCCAAGGCGATCGACACCACCGGAGCTGGCGACATGTATGCTGCAGGCGTGCTCTACGGAATCACCCACCAACGCTCTTGGGCTGAGGCTGGCGCGTTAGGCAGCCGTGCTGCGGCGCGCATCGTGGCACAGTTTGGTGCCCGTCTGGGATCAGAAGCCGCCGTCGGATTAGTCTAGCAGCATGACGATAGCGCGATTGCAGCACTGGCTTCAACGCAACCGCGCGTGGGCCGATCGGATGCAACGGGACAACCCGGAACACTTCACCAACTTAGCGGAACAGCATGCCCCCGAGCTATTATGGATTGGATGCTCCGATGGCCGAGTCACCCCGGATCGCATGCTCGACACCCCAGCGGGCTCCATCTTTGTCCATCGCAACCTTGGCAATGTATTCGCCACCAACGACCTCAACTGCCTAGCGGTACTGCAATACGCCGTTGAGATGCTGAAGGTGCCTGATATTATGGTTTGCGGCCACTATGGATGCGCCGGTATCCGTCACGCGCTGTGCCACCACGGTTCTACGCCGGTGGATCTATGGACGGATCAGATTCGTTTCGCCTACGAACGGTTTCATCAGGACATCGATAAGATCGACAATCTTGATGACCGTTGCAACCGCATGGCTGAATTCAATGTCATGGCACAGGTGTTCAATATCGCTCGCAACGCCGTAGTTCGTGATTCCTGGGAGCATGGACAACAACTGACCATCCACGGAGTGTGTTACCGCCTTGATGAAGGCCGACTTTTTTCCGTATGTGAATCAATCAGCAACAAACAAGATCTTGAACGCATTCATAAGCAAGGATTCTCGTTCAAAAAAGATAACTACTCAGCTCACTCCTGATTGTCCCGATAGCGGCGTTGAAAAATGCTCATTTACAGTAGTAAACGCCGCCTTTTCACCTTGCTATCAGGAAAACCAGAATAAAGTTAAGCAGTTACAGCCGTTTTTGGATAGGGTTCTAAGTC
>JAUZRF010000100.1 GCA_030950645.1 Mariprofundales bacterium | reverse complement strand
TACTACTGTAATATGAACATTTTCAACGCGACTATCGGGAAAACCGGGAGTAAGCTGAGTAGTTACGATAAAGGTATAACTTCAGAATCATTGTAACTACTCAGCACCCTACCCAAAAATGGCTGTAACTGCTCAGATTGCTTCCGGTTTTCCTGATAGCAAGGCGGAAAAGCGGAGTTTACTACTGTCAATGCGCATTTTTCAACGCCGCTATCAGGAAAACCGGGAGTGAGCTGAGTAGTTACTATGGGTCAATAAAGATATTCACATTATTACAGATAGCACACAATCATCATTAAATATAGATCCTTACAATGAATCCTCCTGCAAAACATACAGGAACCCCCTATTCAACGCACATCTATCCAGAGTTTTGCCAAGCACGCTATTATTGAGAAAAACAGGGCTGGCGTTACCATGCTCCACCTTTGCCAGCCGTCTCTCGGCGCAAATTCATGGAGGCTTACCCAAGTGTTTCAACGCATTATGATCGCCAATCGTGGCGAATGCGCCATCCGCATCCAACGCTCTTGCCGCGAATTGGGCATCGAAACTGTTGCCATCTTTTCCGAGGCCGACAGCCATGCGCTCCATGTCAAGAAAGCAGATCAGGCGGTATTGATCGGACCCGATCCGGTCAAAAGCTACCTCAATATACATCGCCTGATCGATATCGCCCTCAAAACCGGTTGCGATGCGGTACATCCCGGCTACGGCTTCCTATCAGAGAATGCCGACTTCGCCCGCAAAGTGACCCAAGCAGGACTTACCTACATCGGGCCAGGTGCCGATGCGATCGACAACATGGGCAACAAAACCAAAGCGCGCGCGGCAATGGTTGCTGCCGGCATCCCAATCACCCCCGGCTCTGAAAGCTCACTGGAAGATGTTGATCAAGCACTCACCATTGCCAACCAGATGGGCTACCCGATCATGCTCAAGGCTGCCGCTGGCGGTGGTGGGCGCGGCATCCGCCGCTGCGATAACGATGATGAACTTCGCGAAAACTTTATGATTACCGGCCGCGAAGCCATGGCAGCATTTGGTAGTGATGAGCTATTCATGGAAAAATGTATCGTAGACCCGCGCCATATCGAGTTTCAAATTCTGGCCGATAGCCATGGCAATGTCGTCCACCTGTTTGAACGCGACTGCTCCATCCAGCGCCGCAACCAAAAGCTCATTGAGCTAGCTCCCTCCAATTTTCTCGACGACGACTTGCGCCAACAGATGGGTGAGGTCGCAGTACGGGCGGCGCAAGCGGTGAATTATGTTAATGCAGGTACGGTGGAGTTTCTGGTCGATCACAACCACAACTTCTACTTCATGGAGATGAACACCCGCTTGCAGGTAGAGCACACCATCACCGAGGCCATTACCGGAATCGACATCGTCTCCGAACAGATCCGCATCGCCGATGGTGAGGTCTTAGGCTATGGTCAGAGTGACATCAGCCATCGTGGCTTTGCCATTGAGTTCCGCATCAATGCTGAGGATCCCAAGAACGGATTCTTCCCCACCCCAGGACAGATCACCCGCTACCACTCCGCAGGAGGCCCCGGTGTTCGCATCGACGGCTGCGTCTATGCCGGTTACGAAATCCCTACCTACTACGACTCCATGTGCGCCAAGCTGACGGTCTGGGGACTAACCTGGCCACAAGCGGTCCGACGCGCGCTCCGTGCGCTCAACGAATACGACATCCGTGGAATCAAAACCACCCTGCCGCTCTACCGCAACATCGTCGCATCCGAAGCATTTTCCAGCGGTGAATTCAATACCGGGTTCATGGAACAACATCCAGAACTGCTTGACTACAAACCCTACGAGCGCAGAGAAGATATCGCCGCAGCAGTGGCCGCCGCCATCGCCACCCACTTAGGATTATAACCATGACCACTCCAACCACCAAAAAACTCGCCATTACCGAGCTCGCTCTGCGTGACGGCCACCAATCGCTGCTTGCCACCCGCATGCGTCTCGACGATATGTTACCGATCTGTGAAAAGCTTGATGCGATTGGTTACTGGTCGATCGAGGCCTGGGGGGGGGCCACCTTCGACACCTGCCTGCGCTACCTCAAGGAGGGGCCTTGGGTGCGGCTGCGCGAACTCAAAAAAGCGTTGCCCAATACCCCTTTGCAAATGCTACTACGCGGTCAAAACCTGCTCGGTTATCGCCACTATGCCGACGATGTGGTGAAAAAGTTCGTCGACATGTCTGCGGCCAATGGCATTGATATATTTCGTGTATTCGATGCCATGAACGACTTGCGCAATGTGCGCACCGCCATCAGCCAGGTGAAGGCCAATGGCAAACATGCCGAAGGCACCATCTGCTTCACCACCAGCCCAGTACACACCCTGGAGAGCTTCGTTGAGCTGGGTCGCGGCTTTGAAGCGATGGGCTGCGACACCATCGCCATCAAGGATATGGCTGGACTACTCACCCCGGACTACACCCGCCGCCTAATCTCCGAGCTCAAGAAGGCGGTCTCCGTACCACTACATCTGCATATCCATGCCACCGCCGGCCTAGCACAGATGGTGCAGTGGGAGGCGGTGCATGCCGGTTGCAACATTATCGACACCGCGATTTCACCACTCTCTGGTGGCACCTCCCACCCCGCGACCGAGGCGATGGTTGCCGCCTTTGCCGGCGGTGAATATGACACTGGGCTCGACCTAATCGCGCTGCAAGATATTGCTGCCTATTTCCGCGAGGTGCGCAAAAAATACCACCGCTTCGAGTCGAGCTTCACCGGTGTCGATACCCGCGTCTTCATCAACCAGATTCCCGGAGGGATGATCTCCAATCTGGCCAACCAGCTCCGCGAACAAGATTCACTCGACAAAATGGATGCCGTCCTCGAGGAGATCCCCCATGTCCGCAAGGACTTCGGCTATCCGCCGCTGGTCACGCCGACCAGCCAAATCGTCGGTACCCAAGCGGTGCTCAATGTAGTCTCCGGAAAAAAATACTCCATTATCACCAACGAAACCAAAGGCTACCTCAAAGGGATGTATGGCCGCGCGCTGGGTGAGATCAATCCAGATGTGCGCAAACTGGCGCTGGGCGATGAGGAACCCATCACCATTCGTCCGGCTGATCTGCTAGCGCCTGAACTGGACACCCTTACCCGCGAGGTCGGCGATAAAGCCAAATCGGTTGAGGACACCCTCTCCTACGCCCTATTTCCAGCCGTCGCACTGGAGTATTTCAATGAACGGGAACACGGCAACCTCAAGCCGGAACCCTTGGAGATCGAAACCTCCCTCCTTGAGCCAGTCACGACCCAGAACCAACGGCTTGCACCCACCGAGTTCAATATCACTATTCATGGTGAAGAGTACCACATCAAGGTAGAGGGCACCGGCCACGCCAGTGATGCTGTGCGCCCATTCTACATCAAGGTCGATAATGTGCTCGAAGAGGTCATGATTGAGACACTGACCGAAGTGGTGCCGATGCAGGATGGACACATTGACACTGCCCACGCCAGCAAAAGCTCCCGTCGACCCAAAGCAACGGCCGATAACCATGTCACCTCGCCGATGCCAGGGCGGATCACCGCCGTGCGGGTATCCACTGGCGATACCGTGGAGGCTGGCGATGTGCTGCTGGTGGTCGAAGCAATGAAGATGGAAAATCCGGTGCACGCCCCCGTCTCCGGCACCGTCGGCAACATCCACATTCAGGAGGGGGATAATGTTAATCCCGATGAGTGCCTGATGGAGATCGGATGAATGCGGGCAAGATTGAAGAGACAAGACATTGTACCACAGAGGCACAGAGAAGAGAAAAAACGATGTTTCTGCCGTAACAACTCAGCACCCTACCATAAAATGACTGTAACCTATTGGATTATTTTCTGTTTTTCCGATAGCAAGGCGAAAAATCGGAGTTTACTACTGTCAATGGTGTTCTTCCTCTGAATATGCAGCGATTCATTACCTTTGAGGGGGCGGATGGCTGTGGGAAAAGCACGCAAATAGCGCTTACCGCTGACTGGTTGCGCGGGCTTGGCCACCGCGTCACAACCACCCACGAACCAGGAGACAACTCAATCGGAAAAGAGATCCGCCGTCTTCTGCTTGATCCCAAACATGCTCCGACCCCTACATGTGAACTCCTGCTCTTTCTCGCCGACCGGGCGCAACATGTAACGGAGATCATCCGCCCAGCATTGGCCGATAGCCAATGGGTATTGTGTGACCGTTTCACCGACTCAACGGTAGTCTATCAACTAGCAGCGCGAAAGCTGGCTGCGATCTCCACCCTGCAACCCCTGCTCGAATTCGCGCAACAGGCCACTATTCCGGCATCCACCCTGTGGTTTGACCTCCCACTGGAGACAGCACTGCAACGGATTGCCGAGCGCAATGGGTCAAGCAATGAAAGCCGGATGGATCGCGAAAGTCGCGCCTTTCACCAGGCCGTACATCAAGGCTTTGCCACCCTCTACCGCCAACACCCCCAACGCATCCAACGCATTGATGCCCATGCGACCATTGCACAGGTGCAGCAGCAGGTACAACAAACCGTTCAAGCGATGCTGCACTAGCCCCAATGGCAAACCCGATTGTTGGTCACGATGCGGTACGATCACAACTGCGTAACGCCATCACCTCGGCACGGATGCCACATGCCTGGATCCTGCATGGCCAGCAAGGCATTGGAAAATCCCTGTTGGCGCAAGAGATGGCACAGGAGTTCCTCTGCACAGCGCGCAACGGCGATGGCCAGCCCTGCGCGCAATGCCATAGCTGCCGCATGATGCTGGCGGATACCCACCCCGATTTCCGCGCCTTGGCACGAGAAGAGGGAAAACGGGATATCCCGGTACATGCAATCCGCACATTACTGGCATTTCTCATTCTATCCGGCAATGAAAGTGAGCGCCGCGCAGTGATCATCAATGATGCCGACCATCTGAATAAGGCCGCAGCCAACGCCCTACTCAAAGGGCTGGAGGAGCCAACCTCCGGCTGCCTGCTTATTCTGGTCGTCCACGACCTGCAACGGCTGCCCGCCACCGTGCGTTCACGCGCTGTGTTGCAGCGCTGCCATGCACTGAATGATCGCGACATGCGTACGGTACTCACGCAAATGAACTTCGACGCAACACTCCTTGGCTTAGCACTGCAGGCCGGGCAAGGACGACCCGGTCGCATTGTCTGCCTACAACCCGCAAAAGATGCCAAACTTTTGCATCAATGGCAGCAAGCAACGGAACACCTAGAAGAGATCGATATCGGGCAGATCCAACAACTCCTCGCCAGCAAATGGCCAATAGAGCTATTGCAATTGGCGATTGAGCTCCTGTTAGAACGGCTCTACCACCTCATCCCTGCACTCCCCGTAGCAACCGCTGAACAGGTACTGCAACTGGCCTGGGAACTGGCCGAAATGCCAAAACGGATTGCACACCAGAAACTGGCTCCCGACATGGCATTGCTCGGCTTGTTGATCGCACTACGCAAACAATTACGCCACGCCCCCAACGCCGCCATTGCCAACCCCCACAACGGAGATTAGAAAGCCGATATGTCTGTTGCCATGTTCCTGTTCCCACTAGCTGGACTCTCAAGCCTGATCGCGGCGTATCTGCTGTGGACTAAGCCGCTGACGCTGCCCCAACTGGTGACGAATCCACAACCGCTGATTAAAGTTGCCGTAATCATATCCATCCTGCTCACCATCATTGCCACCATTGCTACGACTCCCACCGGCGCACAGGGTATTCGTTTCACCATCATCGCATCTGCCGGCAGCGCCACCATTCTGATCCAGCTCATCTATCTGATTGGCCTGCTGCGCCATGGAATTTATGGTTTGGGGCTGGTATTACTACCCGCTACCGGCCTGCCTTTACTTTTCATCCCAATGATTCCAACCGGCCACGAAGGCAGTTGGCTCGAACCGAACTCAATACTCGGAGCGAGCCATCTAGTGATCTCCATGGGTGCCTACGCAGTAATCACCCTCTCAGCCCTCCATGCACTCATGTACCTCATCATCAATCGGGCACTAAAAGCCAAGCGAATTCACCCCATCACCCAAGCAATGCCCGCCCTATTAGATATAGAAACCCACATGTTTGCCCAGGTGCGAGGCACCTTATGGCTACTCAGCCTGAGCATTCTTACTGGATTGAGCTGGCAGTGGATAGAGATGTCCCATTTTTCCCTGCTGTCGCACAAAGTAATGCTATCGATCATCGCTTGGGTGCTTTTACTCGTACTGGAGTTGGGACACCAACACCGAGTGTGGCGACAAAAGGTATCGAGCTACATGGTACTGGTGGCATACACCCTAATGCTATTGGCTTACTTCGGCTCCCGTTTCATCATGACCGAAATCCACGGCTAGAGACCGCTCCATAACTCTAATCATGCGCACTCGCGCCCACCATCGCCCCGTTTTTCCCCGCATATGATCTCCAATTTACCGCTGGCGCTCTTCGTTCTGTTCCTGCTTTTGCTATGTTCCGCTTTTTTTTCCGGATCGGAAACGGCACTAACCCGAGCCCGACGGGTTCGACTGCGAGTGATGAGCAAACAAGGCAATCGTGGTGCTAAGCAAGCCGATCTTCTACTACTTAAACCAGAACAGATGTTGGCCACTATTCTACTGGGCAACAACTTCGTCAATATTGCCGCATCAGCCTTAGCGACCGTCATTTTTGTCCACCAGTTTGGCGAAACTGGCATCCTCTACTCCACCATTGCCATGACCCTGGTGGTGCTGATTTTTTCCGAGATTTTACCCAAAAGCATCGCCGTCGCCCATGCTGAGGCCATTAGTTGCTATGTCGCAACGCCAATGCGCGGGATTCAATGGCTCTTTTCCCCATTGCTGCGGGTTATCCTCTACATCACCCATACCATGCGGCGACTGTTCCAGGTGCCTGAAGGGGAGGCGCAACCCGCGCTCACCCATCAAGAGTTGGCGACGATGATCGACATGAGTGCCGAAACGGGCATGCTTGATGAAGCACGCGAACAGATGCTAGCCAGCAGCCTACAACTCCATGAAATACCAGTAAAACAGATCATGTCACCACGCACCGACATCATCTTGCTCAATGGTCGACATAGCGTGCAGGAGTGTCTAACTCGCGCAGTTAGCTCGCCCCATTCTCGCTATCCGGTCTATATCGATGAGACGGATCATATTATAGGGATCATCCACCTGCGGCGATTGATTAAGCTCAAAGAGAGCAGCAAACCTCTGGTCGAAGCAACCATCTGGCATACGCCACCCTTCGTGCCAAACACTCGGAATGCACTGTCGCAACTATTTGATTTTCAAAGGAACCATGAGCACATGGCTATTGTGGTTGATGAGTTGGGTGATATCGATGGTCTGATCACACTAGAGGATATTATTGAAGAGATTGTCGGTGAGATCGAGGATGAATCTGATCTGCCACCCGAAACGGAGATCTGGCCACAACCCGATGGCTCCTTCGTCGTCACCGCCACCGCGGGACTACACGATATCAATCAACAACTGGACATCGAACTTCCCGAGGAGGGAGCCACCACCATTGGCGGTTTGATTACGGAGATTCTCGGTGCTGTGCCAGAAGGCAAGGCATGCCTGACCATCAACACCACCCGGTTAGAGATTCTTAGCCTAGATCAACTCTGGATCAAACGGGTACGCATTATCGCATCCGAGAGGTAACTGCTCAGTACCTACCCAAAAATGGCTGTAACTGCTCAGAAGTGAGCTGAGTAGTTACTCCGAGAGTTAGGCTGCGGCATCATCCTCAGCAGGCTTGGGCTGCCGCATCCATGGGAACCGCAACTCCTGCTCCTCATTCCGAATGTACTGAATCGCTAGGCGCGGGCGCTCATTTACCACAATCGGTGCCCGCAAATTGGCGGTTACCCACTCCCCATCGACAAAGGGGTTCAACACCAACATCCAAACCGGTACATCGCCTGGATGCAGATCTAGCAATTTCATCTCTTCCGCGCCAAGTGCCGGTGGCAGACCCAGCCGTTCCGAGTCCCAAGGGGTCATAATAAAGGCTACTTCAATATTATCAATTGATTGCAGACAAACACAATCACCATGCCCAGGATACATAATCGCGAAACGACGATCCTCAACAAACCCCGCCAATCCATTCGGAAAGAGATACGCTTCGTCCGGAGTCGCATCATCTTTACCCATCACGCGCTCACTTTGCTCCATCATTGCCAACATAACGGCCTCCTTGTAACCAATCCATCACATTTGCTGCACTGGCAGCTCTATTTTCCTGCTTAATCAACTCGAAAATCTCTAATCGATGAACCGGTATTTTGGCCGGAGCATCCACACCCAATCGCACCACCAGTTCATGCCGCACATCCTGCACCACCACACGAATGTCATCATTGATCCGAATCGCCTCACCAATACGGCGGCGAATCACTAACACAGCGGTAACTGCTCAGCTCACTTCCGGTTTTCCTGATAGCGGCGTTGAAAAATGCGCATTTACAGTAGTAAACTTAAGCTTTTTCGCCTTGCTATCAGAAAAACCGAAAGCAATCTGAGCAGTTACAGCCATTTTTTGGTAGGCTGCTGAGTAGTTACACACAGCGGTAAGTTGGTCGCCATTAGCGTAAAAAATTCACCAAACTTAATGACCGCATGGTAGAAATCTGCTTGTATGTTGCCTGCAGAGCCACATCTGACAACTGAATTTCGGTTACCAGCTTAGGCACATCTACCGCCTCATGGGTATTGATGCGCTGATCCAAAGATGTTTTCATATCTTGATGTGACGCTTTAATCGTTTGCAGTGCCGCAAATTTGGCTCCGGCATGCGTATCTAATCTCACCACCTGATCTCGCGCGGTATTCAGATGACCCAAAGAACTTTGGATCTTCGCTACATCATTGGACTGCAAACCGTGATACAATTCCATTAGCGCATTAAAGCTATTTGAAAATGCCCGGTCATTTCCGAGCTCATTGCTAACCACCGACTGCGTTTCAGTAATCTGCACCGTCCGCGCAGTGGCACTACCATGATAGGCTGCGGTTCCCGCAGCCGAATCCACCGTCCACGGCTTGACATCGGTCGCCGTTCCTGAGAAAATGTACTGCCCATTATAATTCTTATTGGCATCTTGCGTCACTTGATCAAGCAAATGCCCCACCTCAGCACTAGAGGCAGCACGCCCCGCACTACCCACCGTGGCTGTGGAGAGCTGCACCGCAAGCACCTGCGCGCGCGCCATCACCTTTTCAATATCCATCAAGGTGTTCTGAGTTACGCTCAGCCGTGATTCGGCCACGCCAATTGCGGCCCCCGCATTGGTCTCTACGGTACGCATCTGCCGAAGATCCAGCGACAGCTTATAGTCAAGACCTGCCTGCGCAGGCGTCTGGAAACGGGTTCCTGCGGCAATATTGGCATTGGCCTTGGTGCGCAGCTCCTGCTGCTGATTAATGCCTTGCAATAGATTATTATAGGGCTGCACTGATGAAATCCTCATCGAATCAGCCCCATCAAGGAGTCAAGCATAGTATTGGTGGTGGTGATAATCTTGGCAGAAGCCTGATAGGCGCGTTGAAACTTAATCATATTTACCAACTCCTCATCGATATTAACCCCAGACACCCCATTGCGTTGACTGGTTAGCGAAGCAAACTCTGCCTCACGATACTTCTGCTGCCGCTGGGCATTGGTCACATCCAGACCATAGATTGCAGAAAGATTTGAGTTGCGCGCATGCAAACTCGCGGGGGTCGTCCCATCAATGGAGAGCTTGGTCTGCTGCAGAGCAAACATGGATGTTGCTACCTGGCTATCGCCGACATGGATCGCGGAGGTGGTAGCGTTGATGGTACCGGTATTAATCCGATCACTGTTTGCCGCCACCGTACTATCCAGTCCCAGATCCGCCGCACTGGCTCCATGGAAAAAACTATTGATCTCAAAAGCAGCCAAAAAGTTACTGGTATCACCAGAAAACCCCAAGGTTTGGCCACTAGATCCCGTATCGAGCTTCAAAACCCCTCCGGTGGTGCTAGCGGTCAATGAAAGCGGTGTTGTTGGAGCAGTCGCCGGTGGCGGCGGATGGTTGTAGGCGTGTACTGCTTGGTTGATCAGCCCAACCACGCTGCCAGATGATCCTCCATTTGCCACAGTATAAATGGTGCCCGCAACCGTGGCAATGGTTCCCACCCCCGCAGTGGCAGCAATCGCGGCACGCAATGTAGTACTGCCATCATTCGGCAGCGTCACGGCAACCAGATTGGCATTCGTCCCATTCGTCAATGTTCCAGGGGGAAAGATAACCGCCCCGATCGAGGAGGTCGCATTGGTCACCGTACCACTCAAGCTATCCCCCGCTGCAAAATTACCCATAGATAATGTTGCAGCTACAGGATAAGTCGTTCCTGCCAACACCGCTGTTCCCGCAGCAAGCACCACACCAGTAGAAGCCGGAGGAGTACCTCCATTGGCCACAGTATAAGTAGTACCAGCGGCGGTAGAGATCGTTCCCACCCCAGTTGTTGCCGCAATTATTGCCGCACTTAATGTGGTAGTACCGT
>JAUZRF010000010.1 GCA_030950645.1 Mariprofundales bacterium | reverse complement strand
GCGGTGTCTCAATCATCAGATGAAAATGGTTCGTCATCAGGCAATAGGCATGACAAATCCAACCAAACCGATCAACTACATGCGCCAGCACATCAACAAACATCTGGCGATCATCATCTGATAAATAAATATCTCCACGCGCATTCCCACGCGAAGTCACATGATAAACAGCGCCGTCATATTCAATTCGTAATGGTCTTGCCATGCAGCCAAGATACACAATAAAATCCGCGAAACAAGCCCTGACCCCTGCTGCTGTTGCGCAGTTTACCAATGACATCTAGCGGCAACGGTTCATCCACATCGCCATCATGGTGCGGGGTTGGGATGGCAACGGTGAATCGATTCAATCTCCTCCATCACCTCCGGGGGCAGTACCAACGCAGCACTGGCGAAGTTCGATCGCAGCTGCGCCATCGTGGTGGCGCCGATAATGGTGGATCCCACAAACGGCTGCTGCCGCACAAATGCCAACGCCATCTGTGCGGGATCCATCCCATATTTTCGCGCCAATCGCACATAGCACTCCGTGGCCGCCACTGTCTGCGGGCTGCTATAACGGCTGTATGCATCAAACAGCGTCAGCCGCGCCCCCTCTGGCTTTGCACCGCCCATATATTTGCCGCTGAGCACACCAAACCCCAGTGGTGAGTAGGCGAGCAGCGGCACTAACTCACGGCAACTGATCTCCGCCAGCCCAACCTCATAGCTACGATTCAACAGGTTGTAAGGGTTTTGGATGGTGGCGATACGCGGCAAACCGAGCTCGCCTGCCAGACGCAAATACTCCATCACACCCCATGGGGTTTCGTTGGATAGCCCGATATATCGCACCTTACCGGCGGTCACCAGCTGGCCCAATGCTTGCAGCGTCTCGACAATAGGTGTCTGCACCTCATCCTGTTGGTGTGTATAACCCAGCTTACCGAAAAAATTGCAGTTCCGATCAGGCCAATGGAGCTGATAGAGGTCAATATAATCGCTCTGCAGCCGTTTCAGCGAGGCTTCACACGCTGCGATAATATTGGCAGCGTCCAGCCGTGCCTTCCCCCCACGAATATGCGGACACCACGCCGTCGGCCCACACACTTTAGAGGCGAGAGTCACACGCTCTCGACAGCCGCGTTGCTGCAACCAGTTACCAATCATTGTCTCCGTAACACCGTAGGTTTCCGCCTTGGGAGGGATCGCATAGAGCTCGGCGGTATCAAAAAAGTTCCAGCCATGCGCCAGTGCATAATCCATCTGCGCAAACGCTTCATCCTGACTGTTCTGCTCACCCCAAGTCATGGTGCCAAGCGCAAGGGCAGGCAACGAAAGGCTGGTTTGGTTTGTTGTCATCTGTATCTCACCTCGTTTCCAGTATGGTGTTTGTTGATCTACTCTTCAGATGCGCAGTAACAGCGAGCACCAACCATCAAATTGTAATTCTCTTCAAACTTCATATGCCGTACACATTTCCCATGTTTTGAATGGTGTCAATCATATAATTACGGATCTCTACAGGTTCCAGCACCTCCACGCGTTCACCAAAAGCCAGTAACCACCAGCGTAACTCTGCCGTATCCGTAACCGTTGCCACCAACTCGGTACGACCGTCCTCACTTGCGTGCATTGACTGATCATCCGAGAGCGGTCGTTCGGCAAGGTGGTGTGCTGCATGATCAGAAAACATTACTTTAAGTCGAATGGTGCCACCCACCGCATAATCGAGCTCTCCACTGGCAATGTAGCCATCAAGATCAAAATCTTCGGGCACAGCCGCCGGTTTATCCATCGCCGTTGCCGATTGCATTCGGTGCAACAGCAAAAGCTTAATATCGGTATAATCCCACAGGGTGCAGAGCAGATAGGCAATACCATCTTTAATCACCAAGCCGTAGGGATTGAGTTCATAGTGCTTGTCGCTGGCACTGTTTCGTGCGCGATAGGTAACCTCCAGGCAACGGTTATAGAGTAACGCATCATAGACCACATCTTGCACAGCCTCTTGAATCACTGGCGGCATTAATGTTGGTCCCCGATGTACAACACGCAATTTATTGCGCCACTCCGACACATTGGATCTGCCAGGAATGGCATCAAGCACATGGGATGCGTGATTAAAATGGGGGCGCAGGCGACTAACCGTGACCTTGGGAAGCAATGGTCTCAAATGCAGGTCTGCCATCCAAAATGCCAGTGCGGTATAGGAATCCATACCCGGAATATCAAGCAGATCCCCATCAGGCTGCCAAGACCAGCCATAAGGCTTGTTGCGTTCATCACTAATTAAAGGGAATAGCACAGAGAGCCGATTGAGGTCACGCTGTAGGGTGCGCACGGTCGTCGCAAAGCCTTCACGATCGAGTTGCTGAAGCAGCGTGGGTACAGCAATCTTTTTCGGGTGCCTCGGAATCATATGCAGCATCTGCCATTGACGCATTAAGGTGTCACTCATCATCCATCTCCCTGCGCAACACTAATTTGATGCGTTTACGATCATACGCTTTGGGTGACTTTTGCACCTGCGTTGCCGGAGGAAGGGTTTTGCGCACCTTGATGTCGCCAGCACGAATTGTTCCTATTTTGATACACTTTTTACCGCTCATTACCTCACCTCCAGAATGGCATAAGATGAACCCTGACACACCATCCGTCAACCAGTGTCGCATGCGACACCCACTCCAAGATAATCCGGTGGATGGCAATACTACACCTTGCCATTCTGCCTCCCCGACGCATACGACACCCGTTGACGCACGCTGCAGTAGCATAGCCCTGTCCAACAACAAATAAGGAAAGCAATATGATCAAAAAGCAAACCCCCGCAGCCAGCATCAACAACCACGAGGAGGCCATTAAAAAAAATATCCTCTACCTCTGGTGCCTACGGATACTGATTCCCTGTGGTGGCCATAAAAAGTTTATTACTAATATTGGATTCAGTGATGATAACACGCTGGAACTTATCAACATGGAGAAATATGCCGATCGCAGCATCAAACGAATGAAAATAGTGCGTAAATTCAAGGCTATGCATACCGAATCTGAAAAACACACCCATACCATTCCAGCTGCCTTACAGGAGAATCTCTGCCATATCATCGAGCGCATCCCTCTCAACGAAGTAGAGTGCGACCTGCTGATATTCACTATCATGATTCATACCAATGCTGGCCTGGAGGGGTGTGCCGACACACTGGGAAGTCTTGATAAGTCCAAGCTTGTGCGTTATCTCTCCATTATTCTCAACCACGATGAACGGGAGATGTCACGGGCGTTGGCAATGAATGGGCAACTGGCGTCATCAGGCCTGATAAAGGTCGATGCCTCATGGTCGCATGACATCAAACGCAAGCTGGATTTGATGGATGGTCTGGCAGACAACCTGCTGGTCCCCGAGGTAGATATTGCCAAGATATTCGCAGGCAGCTTTATCGAAGGGATCGCGCCCAAACTCTCCGCCAAGGCATTCCAGCATGCACACAAGCCCTACAGCCTGATAAAAAGCTACCTCAAAAAGACACTTGCCGGCACCAAGGCGGTCAACATCCTCATCTACGGACAACCCGGAACTGGCAAAACTGAGATGGTACGCACACTAGTGCACCATTGCGGTGCCAAGCTATTCGAGATCAGCACCGAAGATGGTGATGGCGATCCGCTATCCAGTAGCAGCCGCTTTTCGGCCTATCAACTCAGCCAACAACTGCTGCGCAACACACCAAAAGCCGTTATTCTATTTGATGAAATCGAAGATGTCTTTCCCAAGCCCAATAGATATGACGGCGTTGGCAACACCGAAAAAAAAGCATGGATCAACCGCATGCTGGAAGGCAACAGCATCCCTGCCTTCTGGTTGTGTAATCGGGTGAACCATATTGACCCCGCATTTCTGCGTCGCTTCGATTTTGTACTGGAGATGCCCGAGCCCACCATCGCTATGCGCAAGCATATATTCTTGGAATACCTGCACGATATTCCGGTGCATGATGCATGGCTGCAAAAAATAAGTAGCAACCGCAACTTGCTACCAGCCCACATCGAAAAAGCAGCCAAGGTGGCGCGCCATTTGGCCTCTAATGATGCCGTACACAATGCATCGGTAATCGAGAATGTGTTAGAGGGAACCCAGCAAATACTCGGCAACCGAAAAGAGCATTCCACGCTGGATGCTGCAACCAGCTACAGCCTCGATTGCGTCTCGGCAAACATTAACATCACCAAACTGGTAAAAGGATTACAGCGAAACAAGCGTGGCTGCATCTGTTTTTACGGACCACCGGGAACAGGGAAAACAGCGCTCGGCCGCCACATCGCCGAGACCATCGATCATCCGCTAATCATCAAACGGGCTTCAGATATTATCAGCATGTGGGTAGGCGGAACCGAGGAAAATATTGCCGCGATGTTCAAGCAGGCTAAAGATGAAGGGGGTGTGCTGCTGCTGGATGAGGCCGACTCATTTCTGCGCGACCGCCGCAATGCCAACCACACATGGGAGGTCTCCCAAGTCAATGAACTGCTGGTACAGATGGAAAATTTTGACGGTCTATTTATCTGCTCAACCAATCTGATGGATAACCTCGATCAGGCAAGCCTGCGCCGCTTCGCCATCAAGGTCGAGTTCGACTATCTCTCGCCAGCCCAGGCCATCCAAATGCTACGGAAGGAGTCAACAGGACGGGTCACACGCCAACAGACCGAAAAGATCGCGCGAATGGACACTCTCGCGCCCGGAGATTTCGCAACCGTCCAAAAAAAGCTGCAGATTCTCGGAACTCCACCAACCGCAAAAGCACTCATCCGTGAGCTGCAAGCAGAGGTGGCGATCAAGCAAGGCACTCCATCAAGACGAATTGGCTTTACAGGGTGATACATACCTTGCGATCCATACGCATGAACACGACAGAGTATCTCTCCATTGTGGTTGAAGACCCCTGATAAAATATTTGAGTGAAGTTTCACCAGTTCTTATCACCCTTGACATAACAGTCATATTGAAAGGTTGAATGTAACTACTCAGCTCACTCCCGGTTTTCCTGATAGCGGCGTTGAAAAATGCGCATTTACAGTAATAAACTCCGATTTTTCGCCTTGCTATCAGGAAAACCGGAAGCAATCTGAGCAGTTACAATCATTTTTGGGTAGGGTGCTAAGTAGTTACGGTTGAATTAATGTTGCTGTTGCCCGTTTTGTAGCAAATCGCATGATTAATCCGGAAAGACTTTATTGATCTCACCATTTGTTGTGAAAGTCATGAAACTTAAGTAATTTTAGAATCGAAACAATTATCCATTGCTTAGCACACAACATCGCTATTCTCATTGACGCGTTATCATCCCAGCACTTGACATGTATGCACAGTTTTGCATATCATTACACCAATGCAATACGAATGGGATAAAGCCAAATAAAAAGCCAATCTGCTTAAACATGGGGTGGATTTTCTTATTGTTATCGAGATGGACTGGACGAAAGCCATTACGATCACTGATACCCGCCATGATTACTGTGAGATTCGTCGAATTACCTACGCACCCATTGCAGGTCGCCTGTTTGTAATGGTATGGACACCTCGTAATTCCACTATTCGTATCATTGGCTTGCGCAAAGGCAATACAAGAGAGGAAAAGCTATATGTTAAATCAAAAACCTGACTATATTTCCCAAGCAGATTGGAATGATGTGGATGTTCCTGAGCTTACCGATGAAGAGTTTGCTCAGATGAAGCCTGCCAGCGTGGTTGACCCTAAAGTAGTGAAGGCATACGAACAGGGAGATCTGAATGCGTCGCCGTTGATTCATTCAAGCAAGCAGCGCATAACTATTCGCCTCGATGCCGATTTGATTGAGACCTTCAAAGCGCAAGCAAAAGCGCATGGAGGAAATTACCAAACCGAAATCAACGCGGCTCTGCGTCAGCACCTGCAAAAAAATCAGCTTGTCGAAGCGGGTCACCATCACCGTGCGTCAAAACATTCATGAAGCGTTGAAACAAGCTGCGTAGCTGAGTGAAGAAAGGAGTCGCTGGTGGTGGGATTGGTTTTTTGTAGTACAGGGAACTCTATAGGGAGGGGGGATTTTAAGTGCTGTTTAACACTTCGTGAGCCTAAACTGTTTTTTGCTTTGTGATCCCTTACAGTTTAGAATATTGAGCCATGAAGGCAATAATGATGATGGCAACAAAATATGTCAAATAGGTTGAAATCGACCTATGATGCGATCATCCCGCTTCTGTCTAATTAACTGTTCGGCAACAATAATTCGCAAAGAAGTGATATGAAATAAACACAAAGCAACTGATCAGTGAGGCTGTCTCCTGTTATGTTTACCTTTATTTGAGGGGCGTCATCCCACGATCAGCAAGAGTTCCCGAATCCACACATGACCACTCTCTATCTGTAGCGGAAGATGGGTCAAGGAGGAGTGCGAAGCGTAGCAAGCTCCTTGACCCATCTGGAGCGGAAGTAATCTTGGGCATGTGTGGATTCGGGGGCGGGTAATCAGCCGCTCTAATCGGCCTGCCGCATCGTGGTACGAAACCCCTCAAATAAGCCGGAATGTAACACTACCCAAAATTCGACCTAAATCCTGACGACTCAGAAAGTTGATGCCCTCGCAAAAAGTCGAGATGTTCCCGAACTTTTCACATCGATGGAAAAATGAGCTCACCATTTGCCCCAGAATCGATGTTTATGACCTTCGGTAGGGTTTGGACACCCCATGAAAATCGACATTCTGACTTTTT
>JAUZRF010000001.1 GCA_030950645.1 Mariprofundales bacterium | reverse complement strand
CTCCCGGTTTTCCTGATAGCGGCGTTGAAAAATGCTCATTTACAGTAGTAAACTCCGCTTTTTCGCCTTGCTATCAGGAAAACCGGAAGCAATCTGAGCAGTTACAGCCATTTTTTGGTAGGGTGCTGAGTAGTTACGATCTGTTTTAGTAACTACTCAGCTCACTCTCGGTTTTCCTGATAGCGGCGTTGAAAAATGCGCATTTACAGTAGTAAACTCCGCTTTTTCGCCTTGCTATCAGGAAAACGCAGAAGCAATCTGAGCAGTTACCTGTTTTATACTATAATAAATATCCCCCTTCGGAGGCCTCCCCTATGATCGATCAAGAGCTACTCAAAATCCTAGCCTGCCCAAAATGCAAGCAGCCGGTACACTACAACACCGCCAAGGACGGATTGGTATGCGACACCTGCCAACTCAGCTACCCGATCCGCGATGATATCCCGGTGATGCTGATTGATCAGGCAGAGCCGATTAGCGAATAGATTGCAGCAGCTTTCCCCGAATATCGAACCAGTAATCGTGTTGGAAAACGGATGAAGGATCGCATCCAGGCGATTGCCATCCAAACGCTGTTTTGGACAATCCGGCTGCTGCCGGTACGCATTGCCGGCGGGCTGGGAGCAGCCATTGGCCGAATGGCATTTCACCTGATGCAGCGCCACCGCCGCATCACCGTGGGCAATCTGGCACGCATCTATCCCGATCGTGGCCGCGCTTGGCGCAGCCAGACCGCACGCGAGAGCTTTGCCGAACTCGGACGCAGCACCTTCGAGTTCCCCCATGTTTTTCTACGCTCACGCCGTTTTTTAATGTCACGGGTAAAAGTAGAGGGTGAGGCGCCCTTCCGTCAGGCAATGGATGCAGGCAACGGCGTGGTATTGGTAGCCTCTCACTACTGCAACTGGGAGCTGGGCGGACTGATGGTCTCACTGCTGGGCTACCCATCATCGGTCATCTACCGACCACTCAAGCAACTGCCGCTGGAGTCTTTTCTACTCAGCTGCCGACAACGCTTTGGATCGCTTATGCGCTCGCGTTGGAACGGCGTCCGCTGGCTTAAACGCGATCTCTCGGATGGTCGCGCCATCGCCATCATGATTGATCAACACATGAGCCAAGGGGTGCCGGTGCCATTTCTTGGCCATCTCGCCAACTCTACCACCCTGCCTGCGGCCATTGCCCGGCGCCATCAGGTGCCCATTTTCGGGGTCTCCATCCACCGTGTGCGCCGCAGCTTCTGTTTCCAACTCCGTTTTTGGCCAATCGCATTGCCAAAACAGGCTCCCGATCGCAAATTGGATCAATACCAGATCACCGAGGCGATTCACGACAGCTTTGCATCAGAGATCCACGCCCGACCAGAGTCGTGGCTATGGCTGCATCGACGCTGGTTTATCCTTGAACATAACCAAATACTTGCGGATGCCGTGCATGGTGCCCCCTAAGGTGTCCACTGAGCACAGCCAGTGCAGATGCTCTGCCCACCACCGCGCTATCACCAAGCAACAGTGGCTTCGTTGTCAACGCCATGAACTGGCGCGTTGGCAAGGGAAAGCGATGCTTGAATGCGAAATGCACCGTCTGCAACAACGCCTATTGCCCCTATGTGACCCCTACCTACAGCAACTCGATGAGAAAAGTGAAATATTAGAGATTGGCTCCGGCCCCACCTGCTTTAGCCAATGGATTGAAAAAGGCCATAAAACCTTTGTTGATCCACTACTTGAAGACCTCCGCCGCACCTACCCAGGCACCATTCCCAAAGGGCGCTACCTCACCTCCGAAGCTGAGAAAATCCCGCTCACAGACCACTCCATCGACCTCATCATCTGCATTAACGCCTTAAGTTTTGTCTACAATCCGGAGATCGCGCTCCACGAAATGGGTCGTCTGCTCCGTGATGGCGCAACAGTGATCCTCTGTGCCAAAACCGCATCATCACCCATGGCGCGACTCCACTACACTGCCACTCGCATCTTTCCCGCATTCTACAACCATGTTCGCCCCTACCGTTTTACGCTAGCGGCAATGCGCCGCATGATCTCACGACACCTGACCATCCATGAGGAGATCACAGTTGGAGACCATATTCCACCATGGAACATGATCGCCGACCACGAACAGATCTTCATCTGTAGTAGCAGCCCCCCACCTCTCCCGCCATCGTAACTACTCAGCACCCATTGAAAACATCCCGTAACTGCTCAGATCGCTTCCGGTTTTACTGATAGCAAGGCGGAAAAGCTTAAGTTTACTACTGTCAATGCGCATTTTTCAACGCCGCGATCAGGAAAACCGAAAGTGAGCTGAGTAGTTACTCGCCGCATTTGGAATTATCCCCCTCCTTCGCCTGTTCCCCCAATGGATTGCACCCAACTTACGCGCTAAGCTTGCCCGATGACCCATTCTGATGCTGATGATCATTCCAGCGTTCCCAGCACCATCGACAACGCCGCTCTGCAACAGCGATTGATCGCCAACCGAAACTACATTGCCGAAATGTTCGGCGTTGGCGCTACCGGTCAGGAGATGGCACAGGCGCTGGCTGATCGGATGGATGTCCTACTATGCAAGCTGTGGCGCCAGTTGGCACCAGAGCTATTGGATCAGGTCGACCTGATCGCAGTAGGCGGCTTTGGCCGCGGTGAGTTGGCACCCCACTCCGACCTCGATCTCTGGTTTCTGATTCCATCCAGTACTGGCCAAGCGGAGCAGGAGAAGATTCAGCCATTTCTGTACGCGCTATGGGATCTCAATCTCAAGGTAGGCTATGCTGTGCGTAGCGTGCGCGACTGTGTGCGGGCGATGAGCGAGGATTGGAGTACCGCCACCGCAGCGATGGAGGCGCGTTTGGTGTTTGGCCATGGCACCCTGTTTGAAGCATTGCAGGAGAACATCCACAAGTTTTTCCAACGACGACGGGCGGCATTTGTCATTGCCAAACTCGAAGAGATGCATCTGCGACATGATCGCACCGGAAAGACTGCGTTTTTGATGGAGCCCGACATCAAAGAGGGTGGCGGCAGCCTGCGTGATATTCAAACGGTATTCTGGTTGGCCAAGGCGTGGTATGGCACGGCGGGTGGCGGCAGCCTGATGACCTCCGGCACCCTGTCGGTGCGTGAACGCTACCACCTGCTGGCAGCCGAGGATTACCTCTGGCGCTGCCGGGTTGGGCTACACCTCAACCAACAGCGGGCGAGTGACCGCCTCAGCTTCGAACAGCAAGCATACCTAGCCGATGCGATGGGCTATGGCGGTGGCGAGCGTCCGGCGGTGGAACGGTTCATGAAGGATTACTTCCGCCATGCCGGACGGGTGGTGCGGCTCTGCGGCATGATCACGATGCATTTTGAGGAGTTGCAGCACAAACACCTTTTTGTCCGCACCAAGCCGATTGGCCATGGCCTAGTGGAAGAGGGCGAACGGGTCGGCATTGCCCACGCCGCAGTGTTCCGCGAGGAGCCACTACGACTGCTCAAGGTGTTCCATGTTGCGCAGGAGGGACACCGTAAGCTGACCTCAACCACCCTGCGCCGCATTCGTGCCGATGCTTTGCTAATCGATGAGGATGTGCGCCGAGATCCTAAGGCATACCAATGCTTTATGGATATTCTCCGGCAGCGACGCAATGTGGCATGGGCACTCAAAGAGATGAATGATACCGGGGTGTTGGGGCGATTCATTCCAGATTTTCGTCGCGTGGTGGGGCTAGGTCAGTTCAATCGCTACCACGCCTACACCGTGGATGAGCACACCATCCGAGCCGTGGGAGAGGCGCGAAACTTTATCCATAGGCAGCGCACCCTGCGCTCCCCATTGGCATCGGAGATATCGGCACGGTTAGCACGACCAGAGCTGCTCTACCTCGCACTGATTTTCCATGACATTGCCAAAGGGATCCCCGGAGACCATTCGATAGAGGGGGAGAAGCTGGCCCGCAAATTCTGTCACCGTGCAGGGCTGGATGAGAGTGCCTGCGATCTGGTACCATGGCTAGTCTCCCAGCACCTAACCATGGCAATGGTCTCTCAGCGTTACGACCTGTCGGATCGCGCAGTGATCACGGATTTTGCCCGTAAGATTGAGACGCGCGCACGATTAGATTATCTCTACTGCCTAACCGTGGCCGATATCGCTGCCGTGGGGCCAGAGGTATGGAACGCATGGAAAGGCTCACTGCTGGGCGAACTCTACCGGGCAGCAGAGCAGGCATTGCTGGGCGATCAACTGGATGAACTCAGCAACGATGCCGCGCTCGCGGCGCGTCTTGCGCAGCGGCGACAAGCAATATTGGCCTTGGTGGAAAACAGCGATCAACGCGATACATTGGCATCACTCGCATGCATACCTGCCGGCGCACAGCGCCAACTGCCAACGAAAATATTGGCGCGCATGGTCGATTTCCTCACCCTACATCCCGCAACCGATAGCGTCTGTGCCGAGGTGGATATTCAAGGTGGCGGCACACGGGTCATGGTACATAGCCGCGAGCGTAGCGGACTCTTTGCCGCGCTAACCAGTGTCATTCATAGCTCCAACACCTCAATTATGTCAGCGCAAGCAGTCAATCTACACCATGGTCGGGTACTCGACCTGTTCTATCTCCAGACCATTGATGGTGAGCCATTGACTGCGCAATCCGATCTCGACCGTCTGTGCCAGCGCATTGAACAGGTGCTGCAGAGCAACCAACCGCCCCAACTACGCGCCGCACCGCATTTCACCATCAATGTGCTGATGCGCCAAGTAACACCGCGCGTTCGACTATTGCCAGAGGCCTCTGCACGGATGATCGTGATTGAGGTAACCGCAGCATCCCGTCCCGGCATCTTGGCCGATTTGGCTGCGGTGATCAATCGTCACCATTTGCATACCCGTTCCGCCCAAATTTCCACCTTCGGAGAGCAGATCGTGGATGTGTTTTTCCTTGAGCCCGAAGGGGATGGCCCATCGCGTCCAGCTAGCATCGACCCATCACTTATTGATCAATTGTGCTCGGATTTCTATCAAGTCATCACACTGCCGAAGGAGGAGAATTCATGAATACCAATTGGTTTAGCCGGCTACTACCAAGCCGATACGACGGCTTTGTGCTGGCACTGGGCGGTGGTGGTGGACGAGGCCTGGCACACCTCGGCGTACTTGAGGCGTTGGAGGCGCATCAGTTGCGGCCCGATGCCATCATTGGTGTCAGCATCGGCGCACTATTCGGGGCAATGTATGCACACCATCCTGACATCACGGCAGTCAAAGCTCAGGCGCTGGATTTCCTCCACTCCGACACCATGACCGAGCTGCAACTACCGAAACTGCAACAACAAGACGCTGGAGAATCGTTCCTCAACCACTGGGCAAATCTCGCGCGCCAAACCATGCTCTATGCCCGCGCAGCGAGCGATATATCGCTCATGGACGCAGAGCTACTCATTACCGTTGCCGAGAAACTCTGCAAAACCCGCGATTTCTCCGAACTACAAATTCCATTTTCGTGTACTGCGGTCGATTTCCCTTGCGGCGACTGCACCCTGTTTACGCAAGGGGATCTGGTTCTCAGTGTAGCTGCCAGCATGGCGATCCCCGGCATTTTCGCACCGGTAGAAGTGGATGGGAAACGCTATGTTGATGGCGGCCTAGCATCGGAGATCCCCTCATTGGAGGCACGGCAACGGGCCAGCAATAGCCAGTGCGTGGTGTCAGTAAATGTGGGGGCAAAGCCCTCGTGTGGAGCCACGCCAACCCATCTCCTTAGCATGCTGGACTGGGCATCCTTGGTGAAATCCTACTACCTTCGCCGGTATGATAAGGAGCATACGGAGATACTGATCGAACCGCTGGTAGGGGATGTGCAGTGGGATGATTTTTCCCACCCCAGGGATGAGATTGCCCGTGGCAGGGCGGCTGCTGAGGAGCAGATGGGGACGCTACTGCACCTATTGGGAAAGGATTGATCACGGCGGCAGAGCGGGAATCAGCCACAAAACCATGCTGATGCGCCCGGATCGCGCGGTGATTTTGGCTGCAGGATTGGGCACGCGACTGAAATGGCTCACCCGTGATCGCCCCAAGGCGCTGATGTCGGTGGCCGGAGAGCCCGCCATTGTACACACCCTGCGTCACCTCATTCGCCATGGCGTGCGTCATGTCGCCATTAACCTGCATGCCCACGGCGAGCAGATTCGGCAAGCCTTGGGCGATGGTCGTCGCTTTGGCATCTCCATCCGCTATAGCGTGGAGTATGAATTACGCGATTCCGGTGGTGGGGTGTGTCAGGCGCAGCAGTTCCTCCCGGAAGGAGCCAACCTGTTCGTACTCAATGCCGATGTGGTGACGGATATCGATCTCACCGCATTGTGGCAGCGTGTATCCGATCACCCCTCTGCAGCGGCGTTGGCGCTGATAGCCAATCCGCCGCATCATCCACAAGGGGACTTTGCTTTAGTGCATGGCAAGGTGCGCCCTCCAGAGATGGATACCCTGACCTTTTCAGGCGTATCCTTGTGGCCGGATGCACTGTTGCGGCACCAGCACGAGCCCTGTTTTCCGCTCACCGACTTGATGCACCAACAGATGGAGTCCGATCAGCTGTATGGCATACACCACCACGGCAACTGGCACGACATCGGCCGCCCGCACGATCTTTTCAGCCTGCTTAACTGCTCAGATTGCTTCCGGTTTTTCTGATAGCAAGGCGAAAAAGCGGAGTTTACTACTGTAAATGAGCATTTTTCAACGCCGCTATCAGGAAAACCGGAAGCAATCTGAGCAGTTACCTGTAAATGGGCGTTTTTTAACGCCGCTATCGGGAAAGCCGGGAGTGAGCTGAGTAATGATCAGCCTGCTTTCATAGACTTTTTACCTTAACTTATGACAATGCGCCATCATTTTAAATCGCGACTCCGTCCAAAACAGCTATGGCGTTTCGACGATATCAGGAGATAAAACAATGAAAAAATGGATGATTCTTATGATCGTCGCCGTTGCAGCCATGGCTTTATGGCCTGCCGATCAGGCCGATGCGCGCCGTTTTGGTGGCGGTTTTTCCTTCGGTTCACACCACCGTTCTTTTGGCCGCTCACATGCTAGCCAACCTCGCCACACCAGCAGTCGCAACGCCACAGCCAATCGCCGCCCCCGCAGTGGTTTGATGGGAGGCATTGCCGGATTGGCGATGGGTGGATTGCTGGGTGCGATGTTTTTTGGCGGCGGATTCAGTGGTATTAACATGTTTGATATCTTGATCATTGCGGCGATTGGATGGGGCGTGATGTGGTGGTTCCGGCGCAAAGCGCCGAAGCTTTCTCAACAAGGATTTAGGCAGCCCATGTCCGCTGGCAGCGATGGTCACCACACCTACAGTGCTGAGCCAGAGGGTATGGCGCAGGGATCAGGCAGCAGCAGCGGCCCATCTGGCGCGATGGAGCGACCACAAATGGATGAGACGGTGTTCCTTGATGCATCTCGCTCCATCTTCATCCGCATGCAAGCGGCATGGGACAAACAGGATATCGAGGATATCCGCCGTTTCTGTCGGCCTGAGGTGGCCGCCCATGTGGAACAAGAGATCCAATCACAAGGC
The DNA here is from genome assembly GCA_030950645.1 of Mariprofundales bacterium. Taxonomy (GTDB): domain Bacteria; phylum Pseudomonadota; class Zetaproteobacteria; order Mariprofundales; family J009; genus JAUZRF01. The sequence goes on along the minus strand of JAUZRF010000001.1, from coordinate 36,859 downwards.
GAGCAACGCAACCAGACCGAAGTGGTCACGCTTGAGGCACAGCTACTCGAAAGTTGGATTGAATCTGGCCGCGAATGGGCAGCGGTTACCTTCACTGCCATGATGAAGGAGCAGACCCTTGATCATGCCGGCACGGTGCTGGAAAATGAGAATAGACGGGTCGAAGAGACCTGGACTTTCTGCCACGATGCCAGCAGTTCTGACCCCACCTGGTATCTGGCAGGGATTGCACAGGCATCTTGACCCAATGCCACTCGGCATGCTAGCATAGCATAGCGCGCATCGGCTTTCGAGCCGCTACAAGATAACAACACTCATCACCAGATTCGGAGGTACGAAAAAGCTATGGCCACCCCATCCACGGAACTAACCAGTCTGTCGCTATTCAAACGCGATCTTCGCCGGATTGATCGGCTTGACCGTCAGGAAGAGTCCCGTCTGGCGCGGCGCTGGCGCGATCAACAAGATGCCGAAGCGGCACGCACCTTGGTTGCCGCCAATCTTTACTCCGTCTCCGCGATTGCCCGCGAGTACCGCCACTTTGGCCTGCCGGAGATGGATTTAGTGCAGGAGGGGGTGCTGGGCTTGATGCATGCCATTAAGCGTTTTGATCCTGACCGTGGCTTCCGATTGGTCACCTACGCTTCATGGTGGATCCGCGCCTCGATTCATGACTTCATCCTACGCTCGTGGAGCATCGTTAAGCTCGGCACCAATAAGCTGCAACGCCGCATCTTCTCCGGACTACAAAAGGCGCGCGAAGCGATTGCTGCCTGCGAAGGGGTGGGGCGCGAGGCGGTAGCCAAAGAGTACGGAATCAGCTCCAATCAGTACCAAGAGACCGCCAACGCCTACCTGCAACGCGATCTCTCCCTTGATGGCGAACGCGATGGTGCGAACATCTTGGATACCCTGCCCGGAACGGAAGCGACGCCCGAAGCCAATGCCGAAGAACGCGACTGGATGGAGCACCGCTCAGCTGGCCTGGAACTCGCAATGCACAAGTTGTCCGCCCGCGACCGCATGATTATCCGTCAGCGCCACCTCTCTGAGACGCCCTCCACCCTCAAAGAGCTAGCGGCAGATTTTGGGATCTCCATTGAGCGCGTGCGCCAACTTGAAAACAGAGCAATGAAAAAATTGCACCAGGAGCTCTCCACCTCGCTCTGTCCAGCCTAATCGGGGAGGTAACTACTCAGCTCACTTCTGGTTTTCCCGATAGCGGCGTTGAAACCTAATTTAGCGGTGATCCGGGGTTTTGATCCCACTCCAGTGCTTCAATCGTATCCATCGGAGCAAACCGCTCCATCAAGGTAGCCTCAACCCAGGTTGAGGCGGGAAACAACGGCCCACTGTCCACCAATCGGTAGCGTTGATCACCGTAACTCGCTAGATAGATGTGCAAAACATCGCCCTCACGCAGCAAAGGGTGCAGCACTTGAGGCAAGGTGATGGGGATCGACGCAATCTCATTATCATCAAAGGTAAGCAGATAACTACCTTGCGCAGGTCTCAGGCGCGCCATCCCCGCGACAAAGCCACGCAGCGTGCACCGATCCGTCGCCGGTGGCGCACGAAACTGTCCCGATTGCACCATCTGCTGCAGCGCATTGGCTGCGGTCGCGGCGCGCACCGTCTCCGGTAAAGTTTGTTCTAAAATAGAGGAAAAGGCATCCGCCTGTTTCGGCTCCAGCGCGTGGTTGCGACGCGAAAAAGAGATCCATCCTCCTAGTGTGTCGAGCAATTCACGAACCTGATGGCTATCCAACGCCATATCCTTAAGCAGATACCAACCAATAAATTCACGCAGATGCTCTTCATCCATCTGATCGATGGTCAGTGATCCCAAATCATTCACCGGCGCAGTATCATCATCCATCCATTGCGCCATTTTGGCATCCAGCTCACGCTCCCAATCGGCAGTATCGGAAGATAACTCTTCGGCCATCTCTAAACCATCTTGCTGGAACAGACCCGACCAAAACTGGAGGTAATCGGAGAGCAGATTCATGCACGCATCCGCCATGTGGCCGGTCTCACGATCGGTGTGATAGCGATGGTGAATAAAGCGTTCCATTGATTGCTGCACGGTTGCTGGCATATGTTTTCCTTGTGCTGGAGACGGTTCGCCGCTTGCATGACGCTCCAGAGACTATTTTTGGTAACTACTCAGCACCCCTTGAAAATATCCCGTAGCTGCCCAGATTGCTTCTGATAGCAAGGTGAAAAAGCGAAGTTTACTACTGTAAATGCGTGTTTTTCAACGCAGCTATCGGGAAAAGCAGAAGTGAACTGAGTAGTTACATTTTTTGGTAACTACTCAGCACCCTACCCAAAAATAGTTGTAACTGCTCAGATTGCTTCTGACTTTTCTGATAGCAAGGCGAAAAAGCGGAGTTTACTACTGTAAATGAGCATTTTTCAACGCCGCTATCAGGAAAATCGGAAGTGAGCTGAGTCGTTATATGTTTTATTTAGATGGAGACTACCCAATGCAACTCAACGCGCCAAGCATTCGTCAGGGAATGATCTTAGAGATCGACAATCACCTATGGCGAGTGATGAAAACCCAACATGTCACCCCGGGCAAGGGCGTAGCCTGTATGCAGGTCGAGATCAGGAACATCGAGACCGGCAACAAAAGCAACAAACGCTTCAACTCCACCGAGCGGGTAGAGCGGGTAGTGCTCAACCAGCGCACCATGCAGTACCTCTATCAAGATGGTGATGACTACCACTTCATGGATATGGAGAACTACGACCAAATCACCTTGCGCGCCGATATGTTGGAGAATGCCCTAGCCTACCTGCTACCGGAGATGGAGGTGATGGTAGAGTTCCACGATGAGCGACCGCTCAATGTACAACTACCACAAAGTGTGACCCTGACCGTGACGGAGTGCGATGCCTCAATCAAAGGACAAACCGCTACCGGATCCTATAAGCCAGGCAAACTCGAGACCGGGGCATCCATTATGGTTCCGCCCTATTTAGAGGCGGGAACCAAGGTTCGAATCAATACCGAGTCAGGGGAGTACATCGAACGCGCCTGATTTTCCACGATAGCGGCGTTGAAAAACCGGAAGCAACCTGAGCCGTTACGGGATATTTTCAAGGGGTGCTGCGTAGTTACATTGTAGCTATCCATGAAGAGCAATAAATGGTGCGGCAGCCGCATATTGGCGAGGAGAAACAGATGGTTTCAAGTCAGGATAGTAATCATTACCGTGAACGAGCGCTTAAGCTGTTTCCGTGGGTGTGCGGCCGCTGCGGACGCGATTTCATGGGGAAACAGTTGCGCGAACTGACTGTGCATCACAAAAACCATGATCACAGCTACAACCCACCGGACGGCAGCAATTGGGAGCTGTTGTGCATCTATTGCCACGACAATGAGCATCAGCGTTTTCTAGAGGCCGACGCGCATGGGCCGGTGCGCCAGGAGGAACAAAAAAGTTCCACCTTCAAAGCATTCGCGGGACTCGACGCCTTGCTGAAAAAGCCATGACTAAAAACCACCTCCATGCAGAGCCTCCCGATGCCTGAGCGCATTTTTCGGCACGAGGAGAGCCTGACTCGGCTGCTGGCAATGATGGATATTCTGCGCGTCGAATGCCCATGGGATCGTGAGCAGACGCTGCTTTCGCTGCGCCCGTTCACTCTGGAGGAGGCGCATGAGGTGATTGAAGCTGCGGAGGGCGCGGCTACGAATGGGGATTGGCAGAGCCTGCGTGGCGAACTGGGTGATCTGCTATTGCAGGTGGTGTTTTACGCCAAATTCGCCGATGAGGCAGGGGAATTCAATCTACATGGCGTCATCAATGAACTGATTAACAAGATGATCTACCGCCACCCCCATGTCTTCGCCGATGCTCAGCCAGACGATATCATGGAGCAGTGGGAGCAGCTAAAAGCCAAAGAATCCAACGGTAGAGAGAGCCTGATGGATGGCATCCCCCCCCTGCCTGCGCTCGCGGTAGCACACAAAATGCAGACCCGCGCCGCCAGGGTCGGCTTTGACTGGCCGGATGCGCAAGGGGTGTTGGAGAAGGTGAGCGAGGAGGTCGCCGAGCTGCAGGAGGCACTGGCTGAACACAATTCGCAGCATGCAGCGTTGGAGTTTGGCGATCTACTGTTCACCCTAGTCAATCTAGGGCGCAAGCTGGGTATTGATGCCGAAACCGCACTGATGAGCAGCAATCGTAAATTCGCCCAGCGCTTCCGCGCCATGGAGGCCGCAGCCGCCAGCGAGAGTCAATCCCTCGATACCATGAACCTGCAACAGCTTGAATCCATCTACCAACAAGTGAAAGCGCGCTTAGCCCAAGACAACATTCACGGTTAGGCTTGGCACCATGGAAATCAAATGGGATGCCAGCGACCAGACCCAATCGGCCAAACGATTGGCGCGCATGCCACTACGCTGGCGCTGGGGTCTGTTTATTAGCGCGCTCATAATGATGCTCACGGCTGGACTGACCGCCCTCACGCTGCAAACCGAACAACAAGCGTGGAGCGCCAACGAACGCGATCAGACTCAGTTATTGATCGGCATGATCGAGGATGCAGTACAACTACCGATGGCGAGTCAGGATCAAAATGAGACCCGCCGCGTGCTCAGCCAGTTGATACAACGGGCCCCGATGGTGGCGCAAATCTACCTCTCTTGGCGCACCGGATTCGTTGAGAGTTACGGCGAAGGCATCATCCCACCAGCGGTGAAAAAGCTGGTGCGTAAGGACGCCACCATGATGCCCGTGGCCACATCTGGGCTCTGGTTTTCCAGCGCGGTGACCTATTCCGATCAGCCCTTAGGCACGGTGAGCATCCGTCTGATTAGCCAAAACTGGCGGCAACAACTGCAACAACTGCGCAACCACCTACTCATGGCCGCCGGTGCCGCCCTACTACTGGCGCTGCTCAGCACCGCCTGGATCACGCGTCGAATGACGCGACCCATCGCCGCCATCGCTAGCGCCACCGCCCGAGTAGCCAAAGGGGAGTTCCGCTTTTCACTTCCCGTCTCCAGCAACGATGAGATTGGCGATCTCGCGAGCCGATTCAACCGCATGTTGACCGATCTTGGCCACCACGAAGAGGTACGCGATCTCTTCGGACGCTACAACCGACCCGAGCTGGTCGCCAGCCAGTTTGAAGACAGCATTGAGGGGGTGATTGCGCAAAAATGCGAGGTCAGCATGCTCAATGTCAGCATGGTGGATTTCAGTGGTTTCGCCAGCCAAGCGCATCCCGATCAGGTCACGGCCGTGCTCAACCAATACTTTGACCTGTTCCATTTTGTGGTCAATGCATTTGATGGTCATGTTCATGGCGATATCGGCGATTCGGTAATGGCGGTTTTTAACCACCCATTCCCACTTCGTAACCATAGCGAACAGGCAGCGTTGGCAGCGTTGGCGATGGCACAAATCTGCCAAAAACTCAACATTTGTCGCCCCAATGGCGAGCGGGTAGCCTTTCGCATGGGGATGCATCGTGGCGAGGTCATTATTGGCAATATTGGCGCAGGAAAGCACCAAGGATTCACCCTGATCGGCGATGTTGTCAAGGTGGCGATGCGCCTGTCGCATCTCGGAAAACCTAACCAGTTGGTGGCGCTGGACTCCACATTTTCCCACGGTAAACATAATTTTGAGCTGCGCGATTTGGGACAACTCAAAATGAAAGAAAGCGCAACGCCACAACTCTGCGTGCGCATGGTGGTACGCGAGCCCAATCTTAGGATGCGCATCGATGAAGTGGTGGAACAGGCCTTTGACCAAGTACGCCTGCAACCAGAATTTAGCTAACCTATTATTTTAATGTAACTACTCAGCACCCCACCAGAAAATGGCTGTAACTGCTCAGATTGCTTCCGGTTTTCCTGATAGTAAGGCGAAAAAGCGGCGTTTACTACTGTAAATGAGCATTTTTCAACGCCGCTATCGGGAAAACCGGGAGTGAGCTGAGTAGTTACAATGATCAGGTTGTTAAAAAAGGAATCATCATGAATATATCTACTATCATTGGCATCCTCATCGGTATTGGGCTGATCGTTGCATCAATTTTTCTCTCAGCGGTGCAGCCGGGGGTCTATGTGAATGGGCCGGGGCTGCTAGTGGTGGTCGGCGGTACCATGGCGGCAACGCTGGTCAGCTTCCCGATGCAGGAGTTACAGCGCGTCACCAACATTATCGGCCTGATCTTTCGTCAGGAGGAGTATTCCATTCGTGAAGATGTTAGCGAGATCGCCAATGCCGCCCGTCTGCGCATGCGTGGCGATTTTGCCCGCATCGAAGACCAACTCGACCGCATCGACAACCCATTCTTGCGTACCGCAATCCAACTTGTTGCCGACGGCACGCCGCAAGAGGAGATCATGAGCATGCTCAACTGGCGCGTACGCCGTCTCCGTGAACGGGAGCAGGCCGAGGCACGCATTTTTCACACCATGGCCACCTATGCCCCCGCCTTTGGCATGTTCGGCACCTTGGTTGGCATGGTTAATATGCTGTATGATGTCAATGGCCCTGACCTGATGAGCACCGGCCACAACATGGCCGTGGCACTGATGACCACCCTCTACGGCCTCATCCTCTCCAACCTCATTTTCAAGCCAATTGGAATCAAGCTCGAACGCCGCACCGAAGGGCGGGTTATGGTGATGCACATGATCATGGAGGGAACCCTTCTCTTGGCCGACAACCGTAGCCCGGCATTCATCCGTGAAACCTTGAAATCCTTTGTCGCCCAGCATGAGGACGAGTTGCGCGGCGGACGCGAAGAGGATGATATGATCAAACGCATGCCCGTCAATATGAGCAAAGACGGCGATTAAATGAGCGAATCCAACCGCCAGCAGCAACAACGCGTGCTGCGAAGCATGACGCACCGCAGCCAAAATACGGGTGGCGGTGCCGATGCTAGTAGTGCATCCGCAGACACCGAAAGTTGGATGGTGGCCTATCTTGATCTGATGAGCCTGCTCCTCGCTTTTTTTATCATCATGGGAGCATTAAGCCACGCGAAAAACGGCGTCAACATGCAGGGGAAAGAGAAAAATATCGAGTCCCAATCCACCCCAGGAAAACCAGTGAGCATGGATGCTACAGTCAAACGGCAAGGACAAAAATCTGGCATGAACCAGAGCATGCAAAAGATCATCGGTAGCAACTCACTGGGCGGCATGGTCGATGTCCATGTTGATCCCGGTCAGGTACGGCTACAAATGAAGGCAGGACTGCTATTTCCCGGTGGCGGCGCCACACTGACTGCGAAAGGCAAGGCTGCGCTCAACAAATTGGCCAGCATCTTTTCCGAATCCATCGGCCGCATCAATGTCGAAGGACATAGCGACAATTTGCCCATCAATACCGCGCAATACCACTCCAACTGGGGACTTTCTGCTGCGCGTGCCGTCTCGGTCGTCGAGGAGCTGATTGCACTGGGTGTTCCCGCAGCGCGTCTCCACGCCAGCGCCTATGGGGATACCCGCCCCCGCGCCTCCAATGACTCACCGGAGGGTCGCGCAAAAAACCGCCGGGTAGAGTTCGTGCTTGAGATAGGACAAGAGTTCATCCACCAACGCAAACGCACACTACGGCAATCCGGCACCGCCGTTTTGCATTAACCCACCGTCGGGCATACGCCACCACTCACCCTAGGAGCCACCATGATTCAACTCGCCAATCGCATCGAAAAGGTGCAGCCATCCGCCACGCTGGCGATCACCGCCAAAGCGGCAGAGCTGCGTGCAGCGGGAAGGGATATCATCTCGCTCTCCGTTGGCGAGCCCGATTTTCCCACTCCCCATGCCGCATGCCAAGCCGGAATCGATGCCATCAACAGTGGCTTCACCAAATATACCGCCGTGGCGGGCATCCCTGAGCTTCGTCAGGCGGTGGCCGAGAAATTCCGCCGCGACAACGGCCTGGAGTATGAAGCCGCCGATATTTTGGTCTCCACCGGCGGCAAGCAGTGCCTCTACAACCTGCTGCAAGCGATGATCAACCGCGATGACGAGGTGATCATCCCCGCCCCCTACTGGGTATCCTACCCCGACATGGTGCTCTTAGCCGAGGGCAAGCCGATTATCGTCACCACGGAAGCTGCCAGTAATTTCAAACTGACCGCCACACAACTGGAGGCGGCAATCACGGATCGCACCCGGCTACTGGTGCTCAACTCGCCCTCCAACCCCACCGGTATGGCATATTCAGCCGATGCGTTGGCGCGCTTAGGTGAAGTGGTGCGCCGTTACCCGCAATTGGCGGTGGTAAGCGATGATATGTATGAAAAAATAGTGTTCGATAACACGCCATTCGCCACCTTCGCTGAGATCAACCCTGACCTCAAGGAGCGCACCATCACCTGCAACGGTGTCTCCAAAGCGTGGTGCATGACGGGCTGGCGCATCGGCTTTTGCGCCGGACCGCGCCATCTGATCAAGGCGATGGCCAAGATTCAGGGGCAAAGCACCTCCAACCCCAACGCCATCGCCCAAAAAGCAGCACTAGCAGCCCTCACCGGACCACAGGATGCGCTGCATGAGATGGTCGCCACCTACTCCGCACGCCGCCGCTGGCTGGTTGACGCGCTGAATGGCATCGACGGAGCCAGCTGCACCCTGCCAGATGGCGCCTTTTATCTGTTTCCCGCCATCGGTGGCTGGCTCAATCGCGTTACCCCCCAAGGGAAGAAAATCAACGATGATGTGGAGCTATGCAGCTGGCTATTGGATGCCGCTGGAGTGGCATTGGTGCCGGGAACGGCCTTTGGTGCTCCAGGGCATGTGCGCTTCTCCTATGCGATTGCCCAGGAGAAGCTGGAAGAGGCGGTGCGCCGCATCGTTGCGGCAGTCAACACGCTAAAATAGCGGCGAACTTCAGCCCACGCCCAGCCGCTCCCGCTGGTAGGAACCATCCTGAATATGTGTACACCACGCCTTGTTGGCTAGATACCACGCCACTGTTTTCCTGATTCCGCTAGAGAAACTCTCTTGCGGCATCCAGCCCAACTCCCGCTGGATTTTGCTGGCATCAATCGCATAACGCAGGTCATGGCCGGGGCGATCCTTCACGAAGGTGATCAGCTCTGCATACCTCCGTATACCCGCAGGATGGCTCGGTGCCAGTTCATCAAGGAGGCCGCAAATGGTCTGCACCACCTCCAAGTTGCTCTTCTCGTTGTGGCCGCCAATATTGTAGGTCTCACCGACCTTCCCCTCCATCGCCACCAGCACCAACGCACGGGCGTGGTCTTCCACAAACAGCCAATCACGCACCTGACTGCCATCGCCATAAACAGGCAATGGCTTGCCCTCCAACGCATTCAAGATCACCAATGGGATCAGCTTTTCAGGGAAGTGGTAGGGGCCATAATTGTTGGAGCAGTTGGTCACCAGCGTGGGCAGACCATAGGTGCGCTGCCAAGCACGCACCAGATGATCAGAGCTCGCCTTGCTCGCCGAGTAGGGGGAGCTGGGTGCATAGGGGGTCTGCTCATGAAACAGCGCCTTGGTATCGGTAAGATCGCCAAATACCTCATCGGTGGAGATGTGGTGGAAGCGAAACTGCTGCTGTTGGGGTGCGGCAAGCTGATTCCAATACGCCCGCGCGGCTTCAAGCAGGGTGTAGGTGCCAACGATATTGGTCTGCACAAAATCCGCCGGGCCATCAATGGAACGATCCACATGCGACTCTGCCGCCAAATGCATGACAATATCCGGTTGATGGATCTGAAATAGCTCCTGCAACGCCGTGGCATCGCAGATATCGACCTGCGCGAACTGGTAGCGCGCGCTATCACTGATCGGTTCCAGCGACTCCAAGTTGCCCGCATAGGTCAGCTTATCGACATTCACCACCCGATGGTCGCGATGTTGAATCAGGTAGCGCACCACCGCCGAACCGATAAAACCGGCTCCGCCGGTGAGAAGAATGGTTTTACGCGTACTCATCAAACAACGGCCCTCCAATGACGATCAAGCAAACGCGCTAAACGGGTAAAATCACCGGAAGCTTGGTCTCCGGATCGATCTTGAGCAGCAGCTTGCCGGCCAGCATCTGCAACAACTCCTCGCCAATCAAGCGACGACGCCAGCCCGAGAGCAGTGCCAATTCCGGTGGCGTGTCCGATTTACCCCCCCCCCACGAGGCGAGAGCTGCCAGCTCCGATTTCTTGGCCAAAATCGAGGAGGAGATATCCAGCTCATCGGCCTTAAGCTGTACCAAGCTATCGAGCAGTTCGGCGCGAATGGCGCTACCTGCGCTGTGGCTGGGCGATCGCTGCACGCGTGGCCACTCCTCTTTGGGGGTAGCATTGCCCTGCTGCCACGCCGCGAGCAACTCCTTGCCGAAGCGTTTGACCAGCCCGCCCGAGATCCCGCGAATCGAAGTCAGCGCCGCCATATCCAACTCAGTTTGACGCGCCAGTTCCAGCATCGGTTCATCCCCTATCATGCGGCGACGGGGGATGTTGCGCTGTTGTGCCGCCTGCTCTCGCCATGCGGCTAAGGAGCGCAAAATAGCCAACTGTTTGGGCTTGAGACGATTGCACCCCTTGGTACGCCAAAAGACGGTGGCAAGATCGGTCTCATATTTGCCAGGATCCGTCAACACGCGCTGCTCATCGTCCAGCCAGTCAAGGCGACCTCGCGCCTGAAGCTGTTCATGGAGATGGGCGTAAACCGGCATCAGATGCAGCACATCATCAGCCGCGTATTGGCGCTGCGTTTTGGTCAGTGGTCGCTGCATCCAATCGCTGAAAGTGGAGCCCTTGCCCAAGGTAACACCGGTCAATTGCTGCACCAGCGCACCAAAACCGATCTGTTGGCCCAGACCCAACAACGCTGCCGCCACTTGGGTATCAAACAGCGGCAAAGGTAGCTTGCCACACAACCGATAGATGATCTCCAAATCCTGACTGCCCGCGTGAAACACCTTGGTCTGTTCGGGGTTGGTCAGCAGTTTCCACAGTGGCGCCAGATCCTCCAGTGCCAGCGGATCAATCAGATAGCAGTGCACGACCCCGTCGCCATCTCTGGCGCTGATCTGCATCAGAGCGAATTGCGGCCAGTAGGTGGTCTCACGATGAAACTCCGTATCAATAAATAGCGCCGGCGCATCGGCAAGGGTCTGACACATCGCATCAAGCGCAGTAGGATTCTGGACATCACAAATTGAGGGTTGATTATTCATTGGCGCATCGTGGCAGATTTTTACTGCAACACAACTTTCGACGCCAACACATTGCCGCACCGAAAGCGTTGGTGTCCAAGCCGACACAACTCGGTTATACTCCGCCGCATCTGCTATTCCTTGGAGATTCCATGACTACATTAAATGCCGACACCTATGCCGTAATTGAGGCTCGCAGCCACGACCCTTTTGCGGTGTTGGGACGCCACCCCCATCCCGATGGCGGGGTGATGATTCGCTGCTTCCACCCCCATATCAACAAGGCTTGGCTACTCGGTTTTGGCGCTCGGGCTCGGGTAATGAAGCGCGTGGAGGGGACGGATCTATTCACCTGTCATGTCGCCAAGGGAGATTTCGACACCCCCTACCATTTCAAGTTTGAGAATAGCGACCAACATCAATGGGAGGAGGGCGACCCCTACCGTTTTGGCACCATGTTGGGCGACATGGATCTGCACCTAGTCGCTGAAGGCAACCACTTCGAAAAATACCGCCTGTTTGGTGCCCATGTGCGCAACATGGATGGGGTTGATGGGGTCGGGTTCGCGGTATGGGCGCCCAATGCGCAACGGGTGAGCGTGATTGGCAACTTCAACAGCTGGGATGGCCGCACCCACCAGATGCGGATGCGCGGCAATAGCGGGGTATGGGAGCTATTTATTCCCGAACTCACCACCGGCGAGATCTATAAGTTTGAGATTCGTGGCAAGCATGGCGATATTCAGGAAAAGGCTGACCCCTATGCGCAACAGATGGAGCTGCGACCAAAAACCGCCTGCATCGTCCATGATGCCCACCAGTATAGCTGGGGCGATGCGTCGTGGATGTTCAAGCGTGCCAGCAGTTCGCCTATGCAGGAGCCGATCAGTATCTACGAGGTGCATCTAGGCTCGTGGCAGAAGGAGGGTGGCGAGTTTTTGAACTATCGCGAGTTGGCGCACCGACTGGTATCGCACTGCAAACTGCTCGGCTTTACCCACCTCGAACTACTACCGGTGACTGAGCACCCCTTCGATGGCTCCTGGGGCTACCAAACGGTAGGGTATTTTTCCCCTACCAGCCGTTTCGGCACCCCGGATGATTTCCGCTACTTTATCGACTACTGCCATCAGCAAGAGATTGGCGTCTATCTGGATTGGGTACCAGCCCACTTCCCCAAGGACAGCTTCGGGCTGGCGAAATTTGATGGTACCCCGCTCTATGAACACGAGGATCCACGCCTAGGTGAACACAAGGATTGGGGAACGCTCATCTTCAACTTCGGCCGCAACGAGGTACGCAACTTCCTCATCGCCTCCGCCCTATTCTGGCTTGATAAATATCACCTTGATGGGCTGCGGGTAGATGCGGTCGCCTCAATGCTCTATCGCGACTACTCGCGCAACGACGGCGAATGGTTCCCCAATAAATATGGTGGCCGTGAGAACCTTGAGGCGGTTGAGTTTATCAAGCAATTCAATCATCTGGTACATGAGCGCTTCCCCGGAGTTATCACCATGGCCGAGGAGTCCACCTCATGGCCAATGGTGTCGCGCCCGACCTACCTTGGTGGCTTAGGCTTTACCATGAAGTGGAACATGGGCTGGATGAATGACTCCTTGAGCTACTTCGCCAACGAGCCAATCCACCGCAGCTATCATCACAACCAGATGACCTTCTCCATGATGTACGCCTTCACCGAGAACTTTATTTTGCCGTTTTCACACGATGAGGTGGTACACGGCAAGGGGTCTATGCCGGGCAGGATGCCGGGCGATGACTGGCAGAAGTTCGCCAACCTGCGCGCACTGTATGGCTGGCAATTCACCCACCCGGGTAAAAAGCTGCTATTTATGGGCGACGAGTTTGGTCAGTGGCAGGAGTGGGACGAGACCGAGAGCTTGGCATGGGAACAGACACCGCATCAACCGCATGCCGGCATGCTGCGCCTGATTACCGATCTCAATCGACTCTACCGCGAGCGTCCGGCACTGCATGTCAACGATTTTGATGGCGCTGGTTTTGAGTGGATGGACTGCAACGATGCCGACAATTCGGTGCTAAGCTACCTGCGCAAAGATAACGATGGCCACCAACTGCTGGTGGTGCTCAACCTGACACCAGTGGTGCGTGAGGGCTATCGCATTGGCGTACCGCATACCGGAGAGTATGGCGAGATCTTCAACAGCGATGCCGAAATCTATGGCGGTAGCAATGTGGGTAACGGTGGTCAGGTTCATAGTGAGCCGATAGCCTCCATGGGCAGAGCTCAATCGTTGGAGCTGCGTTTACCGCCGTTGTCCTGTCTGATTCTGGACAAGGTTGGCTGATTCAATCGGGAGGTGTTGTGATGGCAGGAGAAGATAATAGCGGGCGTCAATTCACTCGGATATGTATGCCCACAGAGATCGAGATTACGCAAGACGATACCACAATCTCCGGCACAGTATCCGATATCAGCATGAACGGTGTCAGCGTCGATGGCAATGCTTCGGCACTGACTACCGATCGCGAATGTGACCTCAAGATCCTGCTTGGCGAGGGTGAGGAGCAGATTGAAATTAAGGCGGTAGGCCGTGTGGTTCGTGCTGATGCGAAATTGATCGCCATCGCCTTTGTTCAAGTCTATCTGGAAAGCATGCCGTATCTGCGCAACCTAATCCTCTACAACGCAGCAGAGACCGAGCAAGTAGAACAGGAGTTCGCCTCCCACATGGGTATCAAATAACCACAACAGCACCGATGTGCTGTTACTTGGCGCAACATGGTGAGGCACGCGATCAATCAGCGGATTCCACACGGCCACTATCCGCACAAGGTCGTGAGGATATCGCCCGCGTTGCAGGTTTCTTAAGCCTCTTCACCAAACCGCAACCCCGCGTAATCTACAGCAGCGAAAAAACGCGCGCGCAGCAGAGTGCTGCCATGTTTGCCGAGGGGTGGAATATCCCCCGAGTTGCAATCAGCGATGCGCTCTCACCCCTTGCTGACCCCTCCATTTGGCAACGCCGCCTTGAACAGGGAGCGGACGCGGTAATGCTGGTTAGCCACCTTCCTCTGCTCTCACAATTGGCCAGCCATCTGCTGCTCGGCCATGGGGATGGTGCTCCGATTCGGTTTGCCAATGGTGGTGTGGTCTGCCTTGCACGAGAGGAGACTGGATGGCAGGTCTGCTGGCAAGTCAACCCCAAACAATTGTACCGGTGATCATGCGTACAAAAATGGAGCGAACAATGAGGGTATTGGTGGTGGGAAGCGGAGGTAGAGAACACGCCTTATGCTGGCGGCTGCGCCAATCGCCATCGGTACGCGAGGTGGTGTGCGCGCCGGGTAATGCCGGGATCGCTGCGGATGCACGATGCGTTGCGGTGGCCGCTGATGATATAGAGCAGCTGGTGATGTTGGCACAATCCGAGTCTGTCGGGCTGGTAGTGGTCGGCCCTGAGGTTCCGCTGGTTGCCGGATTGGCGGATCGGCTACGGAAAGAGGGGATTCCGGTGTTCGGCCCCAACGCCGCCGCAGCACAACTCGAAGGAAGCAAAGCCTTCTCCAAACAGTTGATGGATGAAGCGGGAGTACCGACGGCGCGCTTTGTTACCACCAGCGATGTGGCCGAAGCCGAGCAGGTGATTCGCAGCTGGGGCGCACCAATCGTCATCAAGGCTTCTGGGCTAGCTGCCGGAAAGGGGGTCATTATCGCTGAAAATGAGGCAACGGCAATTGCGGCCACACGCGACATGCTATCGGGCAACAGTTTTGGTGATGCCGGCAGTGCGGTGGTGATCGAAGAGTTTTTGACTGGCGAAGAGGCATCCCTCTTTTTTATCATTAGCGGTGAGACCATTGTACCGCTGGCATCGAGTCAGGATCACAAACGATTGCATGATGGTGACCAAGGCCCCAACACCGGCGGCATGGGTGCCTATTCACCGGCGCCATGTGTGACCGAGACCATCATCCAACAGACGGTGGAAACGGTGGCAAAACCCGTCATTAAGGCGCTTGCTGCGCGCGGCATCGAGTACATCGGCGTACTGTTTGTCGGCTTGATGCTGACCGAATCCGGTGCCAAAGTACTGGAGTTTAATGTCCGCTTTGGCGACCCCGAATGCCAGGTGCTGATGGCGCGCTTCAATGGGGACTTGGCACAACTCCTCCTTGCCGCAGCCAAGGGAACACTGGCAAACGACGCGCCCACACCTGCATGGCACCATGATGCTGCACTCTGCGTGGTGGTGGCCTCCGACGGCTATCCCGGCAGCTACAGCAAAGGTCAAGTGATCAGCGGATTGGATGCCGTAGCCAAGAGTGGCGCACAGGTCTTTCACGCCGGCACCTCCATGCATCATCACCAACTCATCAACAACGGCGGTCGCGTGCTCGGCATCACCGCCACCGCAGCCACCATCGCCGAGGCACAACAACAGGCATACGCGGCGCTGAAACACCTGGAATGGCCGGACGGCATCTACCGTCACGATATCGGCTGGCGAGCGGTCAACTTGGAGGTAAACTCATGAAGGTATTGATATTAATAGGCAGCGCCAGCGACCGCAGCATCATGGCCAAGGCCGAGGCCGAATTGGCTGCATTCGGGGTGGATTACAGACTCCAAGTGCGCTCTGCCCATCGCACGCCAACCGAGACCGTAGCTGCGGTACAAGAGGCTGAGGCCGATGGCTGTCAGGTGTTCATCTGTGGTGCCGGAATGGCGGCGCATCTGGCGGGTGCCGTGGCGGCACACACCAGCAAGCCCGTCATCGGGGTACCGATCTCCTCCGGTGCGCTGGGCGGCACCGATGCACTCTATTCAACCGTCATGATGCCTCCTGGCATGCCGGTGGCGACGGTAGCGATTGATGGCTCACGCAATGCGGCGCTGCTAGCGATTCAAATCCTAGCATTGAACGACCCTGACTTAACCAAAAAACTGTGCCAAATGCGCCGCGAAGCTGCGGAGAAGGTGCTGGCCGCCTAACCCGTGGCTCGCCGTTTCGCGCCACTACTCGCTGCGCGGGCGTTGCGTAGTGGCTGGCTGATCGCGCATCAAAGCGACACCTTGCCCGGAATTGCCGCCCTAGCAAATGATCCCACCTCCCTGCGCCGACTGACCCAATTCAAGCAGCGGCAGGCACCATTTCTGCTGCTGATATCCCATCGATCCATCCTGCGTCGGCTCTGCATACGCCTCAACCCAATGATGCGTCAGACGATCCGTCGCCATTGGCCCGGAGCGGTAACACTGATCTTTCCCGCATCGTCCCGTACACCAACCGGCTGTCGCTATCGTGGCGGTGTGGCGGTACGGTGGATCGACGACCCCGCCACGCAACGCATGGTTGCGGCCGCAGGAGGCGCGGTGCTCTCATCCAGCCTTAACCGCAAAGGTGAATCACCCCGCGCCCCATGCTGGAAAATGCGCTACCGCTGGCACCGTTATCATATTGCGCCATTCTCCGATGAAGGGATCCATCGGGCCGCCTCTACCCTGATCGATCTACGGGGTAACAGCCCAAAACGGCTGCGCTAGTTGCCGTTTGGTCAACATTTCTTAGCGTTGCAACCATGTTGCAATGTCGTTTTTGGAAAATAAGCCAATGACCTTTCCCATCGCCCCCATGCAAATTTCTGGCCGCGAAGTCCTGCCTTTGGTTGAGGGAGGCAAAGGCGTTGCCGCCTCGAGCGGATTATCTTCCGGCGCCTGGGCAAACGCGGGTGGGGTAGGAACCTTCTCCGCAGTCAATGCCGACCATCTTGATGATAATGGTGAATACATCCCGCTGATCTACCATGGCAAAAGCCGCATCGAACGCCACGAAGAGTTAATCGCCTACTCCATCGCTGGCGGCATCAGTCAGGCCAAAATCGCCCATGATGTAGCCGCTGGGAATGGCCGCATCCATATGAATGTACTCTGGGAAATGGCCGCCTCCGAGCGCGTTCTCCGTGGCGTATTTGAGGGCGCACCAGACCTCATTCACGGCGTCACCTGCGGCGCTGGCATGCCGTTCAAGTTGGCACCACTAGCGGCGGAATACAACGCCTATTACTACCCGATCATCTCCTCCGCGCGTGCTTTTCGGGCCCTGTGGCTCCGCTCCTACCGCAAAGTGCCCGAGTGGCTCGGCGGCGTGGTCTATGAAGATCCTTGGTTGGCAGGTGGCCACAATGGGCTCTCCAACTCCGAAAACCCGCAACAGCCCGAAGCGCCGTATAGCCGGGTGGCACTGCTGCGCCAAACCATGAATGAATTTGGTCTGCAACAGGTTCCTATCGTAATGGCTGGCGGGGTATGGGCACTGCGCGACTGGTCCGATTGGATCGATAATACGGAGCTCGGTCCGATCGCGTTTCAATTGGGAACGCGCCCATTACTCACCCAAGAGAGCCCAATTTCAGATCAATGGAAGCGCAAACTTCTGACACTCAAACCTGGGGATATATCCCTCAACCACTTCTCCCCCACCGGCTTCTACTCTTCCGCAGTGCGCAACACCTTTCTGCACGAGCTTGAGGAGCGCGCCCAGCGCGAGCTAGCCTTCGTTGACCACCCCGCTGGGGATCATGTCGAGCCATTTGTCTTTGGCGTGCGCGACCGCACCGTGTATGTCACCCAGCATGATGCCCAACAAGCGCAAGCATGGCAGCAAGCAGGCTTTACCAAGGCGCTGACCACACCAGATTCCACGCTGATCTTTGTTAGCCCCGAGCGCGCGCAGCTGATCCGTAAAGATCAGCTCGACTGCATGGGCTGTCTATCGCAGTGCAAGTTCAGCAATTGGTCGTGCAATGCGCTCAACACTACTGGACGCAAAGCAGACCCACGAAGCTTTTGCATTCAACTCACCCTGCAAAACATTGTTCACGGTGCGAATCCTGACGATAACCTGATGTTCTCTGGCCATGCGGGCTATCGCTTTGCTAAGGATCCGCTCTACGCGGAAGGAAACATCCCGACCGTCGCCGAGTTGATCGAGGTAATCCGCCGCGGCGATTAAGGTTCGCCATTGCGCCTCACCCCACTGCGATGCGAGGCCAGATGGAGAGCGCGTCTCACTGATTGTGTTGCACGCCATCAGCCTCCCTCCCGGAGAATTTGCCCTACGCCATGTGCGCGAGCTGTTCCTTGGCTGCCTCGACACCGCATCGGGCAGCCAATTTTCTGAGCTAGAAGGGCTGCATGTTTCTGCCCACTGCGTCGTGGACCGCAACGGTGACATCACCCAATTCGTCCCCTTCGCTAAGCGAGCATGGCACGCTGGCGCATCATGCTGGCAAGACCGAGAGTGCTGCAACGACTTCTCCATCGGCATTGAACTGATTGGTGATGAACAATCCCCCTTTACCGATCTGCAGTATTCCACTGCCGCAGCGCTGTGCCGCGAGATCATGCGGCAATTCCCTGCCATTGATCCCGACGCCATCACCGGCCATCAGAATATTGCTCCAGGGCGCAAATGGGATCCCGGCCATCAGTGGTCGTGGCCACGCTTCCGCAGCCTGCTCGATCAAGCCACCCCGCCCCCAGTTTGTGGCCTACGGCAATAGATGATAGACGCCGTTGCTTTCACTCACATCGCCACACCGATACCATTCGCCTACTGTAACTACTCAGCTCACTTCTGGTTTTTCCGATAGCGGCGTTGAAAAATGCTCATTTACAGTAGTAAACTCCGCTTTTTCGCCTTGCTATCGGAAAAACCAGAAGCAATCTGAGCAGTTACAGCCATTTTTGGGTAGGGTGATAAGTAGTTACCGCCTACCATTTTGTTCGATTTTCGGAGACTTTTATTCATGCACATTCGTATCGCCACCCGCCGTTCACCCCTTGCTCTCTGGCAAGCTGAGCATGTGGCAGCCCTACTGCAAAAACTCGACAATTCAGTAACCACCGAGCTCGTCAAAATTGTCACTAAAGGTGATAAAATTCTCGATGTCCCCTTAGCTAAAATTGGCGGCAAAGGATTGTTTACCAAAGAGATTGATGCCGCATTGGCCGATGGACGCGCCAATATCGCTGTGCACTCCATGAAGGATGTGCCAACCGAACTCCCTGCGGGCATGTCGCTGGTCGCCATTCCCGAACGCGAGGATCCGCATGACATGGTCGCTACCCTGAATGGTGTCGGGCTAGCCGCTTTGCCTGTTGGTGCCAAAGTTGGCAGCTCCAGCTTGCGCCGCATCTGTCAGATCAAGCAGCACTTTCCACACCTCTGCTGCGTCTCGATTCGCGGTAGCGTACAGACTCGATTGGAAAAGTTAGGCAGTGAAGTTGATGCCGTTATTTTGGCTGCTGCCGGAATCAAGCGCCTTGGGCTGGCCGATCGCATGGATGGCATCATCCCCATGAATCAGATGCTACCTGCGGTCGCACAAGGCACCTTAGGGATTCAGAGCTGCGATGATCAAACAGAACTCAATGCACTGGTCGCACGCCTCAACCACCCCGACAGTGTGGATCGCACCCGCGCCGAACGCGCCTTTCTCGCCCGGCTTGAGGGTGGCTGCCAGGTGCCAATTGCCGCCTTTGCAGTGCTAGATGGCGAACAACTCACCCTACAAGGTCTGGTTGGTGAGGAGGATGGCTCACGATTGATCACCGACACCATTCAAGGAAACCGCTCCCAGGCCGAGCATCTCGGAACAGCGTTGGCGGACACCATCCTCGAAGCGGGCGGGCGCGAGATATTAGCGCGCGTCTATGCCAAGGAGCGTACCAATGCGTAGCCGCTTTTTTCTCTTCCTCACCGTACTACTCCTGCTCGGAGGATGCGCCAGCCACAAACCTACCCTAAGTGAACGCGCAGAGATCGATTACAACAAGGCCAAAGAGTTGGTCGCTGGCGATCGCTTTAGTGAGGCAACGATTTTTCTGGACAAATTCAGCGCCAAGCACCCCTATAGCAAATATGTTGCTTCAGCAGCGCTGCTACGGGTCTATGCCGCCTATATGGACAAAGAGATCGTCCTCTCCGAGGTGTTGGCACAGCGTTTTCTCGACAAACACCCCACCAATGCGGATCGGGATTATGCCCTCTATATGCTGGCGATGAGTCACTACATGGAGCGCGATACTCCAGAACGCGACCCCACCCACACTGCAAAAGCGATTAAAGTTTTTAGCAAACTCATCAAGGAGTTCCCAAAATCCCACTACGCCGAAGATGGCCGTGGCCGCCTGCAAAAACTATCCAACGAACTGGCCGGCCACGAGCTTACCGTAGCCCATTACTACTTTGACCATCATCGTCTAGTGGCAGCGGCCAACCGCCTTCAAGTCATCATCAAAAAGTACCAAACCTCGCCACAAATCGAGGAGGCACTCTACCTGCTAGCTGCGTGCTACCATGGTCTAAAACTCAATAGTGACGCCAAGCAGACCACACAATTGCTGACCAGCAACTACCCCAACAGCAAGTGGAGCGCGCGCGCAACAGACTTAACAGGCCGCTAGACCCACAAGAAGATCGCTGCCATCAAGCCCGAACACCCGCATCTGTTGCCGCAGGTCATCCAAGCGGTGATGGTGCGCAAAATCATGCAATAGGCCACCGCGAAAGGCGGGATAGCCAATGCCGTAGATCATGGCGGCATCCAGCTGATCGGCATCCGCCACCACCTTCTCCTCCAGGCAACGCAGTGCCTCAATCAGCATGGGGAGCAAGCAGGCCAGCACCACTTGATCCGCAGCCATAGCCTTGCTGCCATCGGCTAGGTTGGCATCGAATTCATGGTCAACTGCGGGCGTGGCTGCCCAGTACGCGCAGACTGCGGGATTGACCACTGGCTGCTTGCCACCCCAATTATAAAAGCCCAATGTTCCTTTTTTACCCAGCAGACCATCGCCCACCATGCCCGCGAACCAGTCGGGAATCGCCATGCGGGCACCGAATGCATCCGATAGTTGCTTGCCAACATGGTGGCAGATATCGAGTCCAACGGTATCCGCCAGCTCCAGCGCCCCCATCGGCATGCCGTAGCATTTCAGCGCGCCATCAATATGGGCAGCCGTCTGCCCCGCCTCCAGCAGACGAAAAGCCGCAGCCATCAAGGGCATTAAGCAGCGATTGACCAAAAATCCGGGGCTGTCTGCCACCACCACCGGAAACTTACCCCAGCGCACCGCCAACTGCTTGACCCGCTCGATGGTTTCCGGGCTGGTGTGCTTACCCGCAATCACCTCCACCAGCGGCATCTTGGGTGCGGGATTAAAAAAGTGCAGCCCCGCCAGACGCTCAGGATGCGCCAACCCCTGTTGCTGATCAGAGATGGCGAGTGCAGAGGTGTTGGAGAGCAGCAGCGCATCCTCAGCCACCAAATGCTCGATCCGTTGCCACAGCGCCTGCTTCACCTCTAACGACTCCAGAACCGCCTCAATCACCACTCCAGCACGGTGCAGGCCATCATCACACAAGGTGGGACGAATCTTAGCCAGCCGACTGCCACCGGTGCGGTCAAAATTCGCGAGTGCCGATAGCGCGTGGGCCAAGGGCTCGGCAGCCACCTCATGCAGATCAACGCTGCCACTACGGCTAGCCACCCAGGCGATTCCGTGCCCCATCACTCCGGCACCATAAACTGCGCAGTGGCTATCTCCGGCCGCTGCGGGTGCGGTGTGCTTTTTCAGGCCATTACCGAGGAAGAAGGCGCGAATCAGGTGCTTGCTGCTATCGCTATAGGCCAGTTTTCCCAGCGATTCCGCCTCGCGTGCCAATGCCAGCCCCTCACTCATGCCATAGATCTCTTGCAGCAGCCCCAGCAGTGCGGGCAGTGCCGGATAGCTGGCTTCCAGATCAAGATGGGGAAAACGCTGGCGCAGCTTGCGGTTGGCTAGATGGAAGAAAAGTCGTCGTGCTGGCCACAACGCAAACCACCACGGCGTAGTTGCTGTCGAAAGCCGTTTTCCTTGGTGCGTCAAACAGGAAATCGCGGCCTGCTCCTGCCCTGAGCGACAACAGAGATCCGCCAAGCTGATCCGCATCGCACGCTTGGCATCGCAGGATGCTCCGCTAGCGATCATGCGCACCGCTCGTGGCCACCCCACCCGTCCGGGCAGGCGCACGCAGCCACCAAAACCGGGGTGGATGCCGATCTTGACCTCCGGCAGTGCCAGCTTGGTAGAGGCTCGCTCTACCGTGAGGATGCGGTCGCAAGCCAGCGCCAGCTCCAATCCACCGCCCATGCAAGAGCCCGAGACCACGGCAATGGAGATCGACGATAGCTGTTGCAACCGGTGACAAATCGACTGCCCCTGCTGGGCAAGCGCGGCGGCGGTATCAGCATCGGTGACGGCGGCAATGGCTGCAACATCCGCGCCGGCGATAAAGCAGTTGGGGTTGCCGCTCTCCACCACCAGCACGGCAGGGGGATCGGCCTCAAGCTGATCCAGTAGCATCGACAGCGATGCCATGGTGGCGCCATCTAGCAGGTTGACAGGCTTGTCGCTGCGATCAAAGCGCAGCCGCGCCCACCCATCATCGCGCAGCAGTTGTACCGTCATCATCCAGCCTCCAGCAACACCGCGCCACCCTGACCACCGCCAATGCACAGCGTGGCCAAGCCTAAGCCAGGCTGCACTTTGAGTTGATGGCACAAGCTAAGAATCAGGCGCGCACCGGTCATCCCCACCGGATGGCCAATCGCAACCGCGCCACCCCAAACATTCAGCTGCGCATCATCGGGCGCCCCTACCGGCTCACCCAGCCCGTGCCGTTGATGGAACGCCTTGCTGGCCAACGCCTCTTGGCAAGCCAGCACCTGGGTAGTAAATGCCTCATTGATCTCCACCCGCGCCACATCAGCCATGGTTAGGCCGTGGTCGCTAAGCAACCGATGGCTGGAAAATACTGGCCCCAACCCCATCCGTGCCGGATCACAGCCGGCATAGCGCCAGTCAATCAGCCGCCCCAACAACGGCCACCCCTCAGCCTCAGCCTTGTCACGGCGGGTTAACATCAGCATCGCCGCGCCATCGCTAATCTGCGAGCTATTGCCAGCGGTCACCGTGCCAAGCCGCCGGTCAAACACCGGACGCAGCTTCGCCAATGCCGCCATGCTCTGTTGCGGCCGAATCCCTTCATCACGGTCAAACAGGTTGAAGTCGGGCGGCACAAACAGCGGCATCATTTCGCCATCGAGCAGTCCGGCCTCCCGTGCGGCGTGGGCGCGCAGGTGGCTTTGCAAGGCGAATTGATCCTGCGCTGCCCGCGTGATACCAAAGTCGCTGGCAAGCAGTTCGGCGGTCTGCCCCATGTTCATGCCAACAGTGGAATCCGTGAGCCCTTCGCGCAAAGCAGAGCGAGGCTTGAAGAAACCGGGGCTACGCAACAGATGCGCCCACGCCCGAAACAGCGCGGGGTGAAGCTTTCCCCGGGCGCGGCGCCAATACGCCAAAGCACGCCGAACCGAATCATTCAACAACAGCGGCGCGTGGGTCATCGACTCCACGCCTCCCACCGCAACCACCGCCGCGCGGCCAGTGGCAATCAGCATGGCACCATCGGTCACCGCCTGCATGCCGGAGGCGCAATTGCGATGCACGGTATGCGCCGGCACCGCACGATCCACCCCTGCCCGCAACGCAATCACCCGCGCAATATTGGTCGCCTCTGCGGGCTGAATCACATTGCCAATAATCACAGCATCGGGAGAGGCAGCGGTTATCGCCAACAGTTGGCGCAATACCTGCCTGCCCAACTCTACCGCATCCAACCCCGCCAGCGCCCCTTCCGCTTTGCCAATCGGGGTACGCACCCCCGCGACAATCACCACATCCTCGCCGTTCGGCGCAGCGATAGTGCGACTAGTCATGATATTCAAGTTGCCTGTTCACCTCCGTTTTGTAGCATCGGCAAGGTGAATAGTCAAGACATCTCCAATCAATTCTCTGCCAGTCTACTGGCATCGGGGGATGCCAATGTGCTGATCTCTCGCATCATCAATACCATGGTCGATGCGGTGCTGGTGCATCAAGACGGCCACTTTGTTTTTGTCAACCAGGCGGCGGCAACGCTGTTGGGTGCCGACTCACCACAACAACTGATCGGCTATCCGGTGATGGATTGCGTAGATTCCGAGAGCCGTGCCAATGTCATGGCTCGGATTCAACAGATGATGGAGCAGCAGGGTGCAACCGCAGCGTTGATGGAGCACTGTCTGTTAAAACTTGATGGCAGCCGGTTTTATGCGGAACTTCAGGCCAGTCGCCTAGAGGGTGATCCACCCATGGTTCTGGTAGTGGCACGCGACATCACCGAGCGCAAGCGTAGCGAGAGACAAATTCACATGCTGAGCCAGACGATAGAGCATATGAATGCGTCGGTTTGCATTACAGATAACAAAGGAGTGGTGATCTATGCCAATCGGGCATCAGCGAAGATGTATGACCTAACTCCTGAGCAGATGGTGGGGCACTCTGCGGCAGAGTTGCGGGGCGGTCAGAACAATGATCTGATCTATCAAGAGATTGCAGCGCAACTTGGGCGTGGAAAATCTTGGCATCAGGAGCTTGAAATCACCACCAAAAATGGTGATAAACGGATTCTTGACCGCGTGATATTTCCAATCCCCGATAGCCATAGCGGTGAGCTCATATTTTACGCCTGCATCGATCGCGACATCACCGAATTGCGCCAGCAACGGTCACAGCTGGAACACACCCAACGCTTGGAGTCGCTCGGGGTGCTGGCTGGTGGCATTGCCCATGACTTTAATAACATCCTTACCGCTATTATGGGGAATGCCGAGCTGGCGACAACAAAGCTGGCAAGCAACCCTATAGCGGCTCACACCAATCTAATTCGTATCAGCCAGTCAAGTGAGCGGGCGGCAAAGTTATGTCAGCAGATGTTGGCCTATGCAGGCAAAGGGCACTTTATAGTGCAGCCACTGGATCTGTCGGTCGAAGTGCGCACGATGAGCAGCTTGTTGCAGGTCTCTCTAGGAAAACAGGTTCACCTCACCTTCAAACTCGATGATGCTCTGCCAGCAATTCAAGCCGATGAGGCGCAGATACAGCAGGTGATCATGAACCTGATCACCAATGCCAATGAAGCCATGGATGGATCGATGGCTGGAGCGAAGCAAAATGCGGGTACCATCACCCTGCGCACCGGCATCAAGCAGGTAAGTGCGCGCTGGTTGCGTGGTTGTGTTGGTAATGAGGAGCCGCGCCCAGGCAAGTATGTATTTATACAGGTAAGCGATGAAGGTTGTGGCATGGATGCTGCGACGCAGGCGAAGATTTTCGATCCGTTTTTCACCACCAAATTTACTGGTCGCGGGCTGGGCATGAGCGCGATCTTAGGCATTATCCAAGGCCATCACGGATATTTGCGTTTGGAGTCGCAGCTAGATAAGGGGACGACATTCACGCTGCTATTTCCACCAACCGAACAGTCCGTAAGCGTTGCCGAAGAGGCGGGGGATCCGGTTGCACTGCTACCAGCTGCGGGCCGTATGGTACTGATCGTCGATGATGAGGAACCGATCCGTGAAGCGGCGGGAATGATGTTGTCCGATGCGGGATTTTCGACCCGTATTGCGTGTGACGGGGCAGAAGCGGTAAAGGTGTTTGAACAGAGCCATGAGGAGATTGATGTGGTACTGCTTGATCTGACCATGCCGCAGATGGATGGGGAAACTGCGTTGCTGGCGTTGCGTAAGATTGATCCAACGGTGCGGGTTCTGATTAGCTCAGGTTACAGCAGCTCCGAGCTCGCCTCGCGTTTCGCCAAGCAGCATCTGTCTGGCTTTGTCCACAAGCCCTACACACCACAACAATTAATTGCCGCAGTGGGCCAGGCGCTAAGCGACCAATGAGTGGGCCGTTGCGGATGGCCCGTACCCCGTTCGATCTGGTGGTGATTGGATCCGGCCCTGCTGGTCAGCAGGCAGCGATTCATGCCGCCGAGGCGGGCAAGCGCGTCGCCATGGTCGAACGCAAGCCCCGCCTGGGTGGAGTGGGTCTGCAAACCGGCACCATCCCTAGCAAGGCGCTGCGCGAGACGGCTTACGCCGCCGCAGTAGCTACCCGCTCAGGGATGCGCGCATCCTTAGGGCGCGACCTGGTGTCGCAGCACCGCCTGCTAATCGATGCGATCCACAAAAAAGATGATGTCATCAACCAGCAAGAGTCGGTGCTACTCAATCGGCTGATGCGTAGCGGGGTGACGCTGATCCCCGGCGAGGCGCGGTTTGCCGATCCCCACACCCTAATCGTGCGCAGCCCCAGAGACGAAGAGCGCCAATTGACGGCGGATGCGATCATCCTGGCCACCGGTTCACGCCCTAGGCGTCCGGAGTGGGTACCGTTGGATCGGGAGCGGGTGCACGACTCAACCTCGATTCTGCACATGACCCGCTTGCCGGAACGGCTACTGGTGGTGGGCGGTGGCGTTATCGCCTGCGAGTTCGCCTCGATCTATGCTGCACTTGGGGTTTCGGTAACAATCATCGACAGCCACGCGCAAATTCTTTCCTGGCTAAGCAGTGATATTGTCCGCGCCTTGACCGATTCCATGATCGCCATGGGGATCACATTTTCCATGCAGCAATCGGTCACTGCAATCCGGCGCCAGGATGGCGAGGTGACGGCAACATTGGATGATGGCAGCGAACTACGCGGCGACTGCCTGCTCTATGCCATGGGTCGCAAGCCCAACATGGATCATCTGGCGTTGGATCGTGCTGGAGTGGCCATCGACGCCCACGGCTGGATTGCAGTCGATGGCGGCTTTCGCAGCAATGTGCCGCACATCTACGCAGTGGGCGACTTGATCGGCAATCCCGCCCTAGCCTCAGCGGCACAAGAGCAGGGACGCATTGCCGCCGCCCATGCCTGCGGGGAGATGGCAGAGGAGTCACGCCACGCGCCACCAGCTCTGCCCTTTGCCATCTACACCATTCCCGAGGTCTCCTCAATCGGGCGCACTGAGCATGAGTTGCAGGAAGATCATGTCGATTATGTGGTCGGCTATGGCCGTTTTAACGACAGTGCGCGCGGAAAAATCATCGGCGACTACAACGGCATGGTCAAGCTCAATGTCGATGTCGCCACCCGTTGCCTGCTAGGGGTGCACATCGTCGGCGAATCGGCCAGCGAGCTAATCCACATCGGTCAGTTGGTCATCTCCTACCATGGCGTGGTCGACGATCTGGTGCGCAATGTGTTCAATTACCCAACCTTGGCCGAATGCTACCGTATGGCAGCACTCGACTGTCTACAACAACTGACCCAACTCACTTCGGATTTTTCTGATAACAAGGCGAAAAACCCGAAGTGAGCTAAGCAGTTACCCACACCGAGCTAAGCCTCTTGATGCACCCAGCGCCAACGCTTAGGCCACGGCGCACGAAAATCCAACAACAGCCCTGTATCAGGGTGCCGCAAGCGTAGACGCCAGGCATGAAGCGCCATCCCCTTGCCCCCGATCGCGCGAAACGCACGCAAATCATCAGCCGTGCCATACTTGCCATCGCCAGCGATCGCGTGCCCCTCCTGTGCCAGTTGCACCCGCAACTGATGGGTACGGCCATGGTGCGGCATCAGTGCTACTAACGATAGCCGCAGCCCCGCAATTTCGGTGCGCAACACCAGCTGAAAATCGGTCACCGCCTCCTTGCCATCCCCTGCATCCACCACCATGCGCTCGCCGCCACGAACGACGCCTTTGGACAAGTGGCTGCGCATCCGTCCAGCTTGGTCTTCCATCCACCCCATCACCCAGGCGAAGTAACTTTTCTCCGCCTCATGGTCCCGAAAGCTTGCAGCCACCGCCCGGAGAGCTGCCAACTCTTTAACCAACAACAGACAACCACTGGTATCCCGATCCAGCCGATGTGCCAAACGAAGATCAGGCAGGCCCCGTACCAGCTTGATCTGTTCAATCAAACCCGAGGTATAACCACTACCGCCGTGCACCACCGCACCAGCGGGCTTATCCACCACCAGCAACTGCGCATCCTCATAAATAGTCATGTACGGGGTCAGGGCTTGTTTCGCGCATTTTTTATCCTGCCCTCTGCGCCAAACAAGACCTGACCCCATGGTTTTTGCCTCCTCAGGCTCGCGCAACGAAGCGGGAAGATAGATTTCATTGCCCGCCACCAAGCGGGTCGATGGCTGTGCGCGCTTACCATCAACCCGCACATTCCCCTTGCGGATGAGACGCATGATCAATCCTTTGCGTCCCTCACCGCAACGACGAATCAAGGCGCGATCTAACCGGCTGCCATCCTCATTCTTATCAACCAGCCAACGCGCTAGTGGTTCCACATTTGCCAAATCACCCCCGTTATGGATAGTATTTCAACGCTGCATCTTTTGCAGGTCTCCGGTCTTCGAGTCGGCAACCCTTTTCAGCGTGTTTGATCATCACTAGCAAATAGTGGTTGAGCCTCTTCCCGCCCGATCTTAAATACGATTCGGCGAAAATCTTATTCCTAGGCTCCTATATTTGCGTAGGCAACCAACCGTGGCCGGTGATTTCCACCCTGTCAAAGGTATCCCGCTCCAGTCCGTTAGAGCACCATCAAAAATAGTGCAGTAAATTTATTGCTACGGACGCAATGTTTGGATTTTCCCGCACCTATCAGACGACCCTCGCTATCGAGACCTCCTTCCTGAAAGATACGGCAACAATAGATCGACCGACAACCCTGCATGCCCCAACCAATCCTATGAATTGATGGTGCTGCACAGAGGGGGATGCCTTACGATCGCTCCGCACTGCTGAGGTAGCCAAAAGGTACGATCCTATGACTACAACTGTCACCAAGCGCATGCTCATCAACGCATCGCACGAAGAAGAGCGCCGCGTCGCCATTACCCTCAATGATTACATGCACGAACTCGATATCGAGTCTGCCCAAAAAGTCATTACCAAGGGCAACATCTACCGTGGAACCATCACCAAAATCGAGGCTAGCCTACAAGCCTGCTTCGTCGAGTACGGCTCCGGCCGCCAAGGCTTCCTGCCGATCAACGAGATCCATCCCGACTACTGGAAAGGCGGCGTAGATAAAGAGCAAAACCCACGCCGGGTAAACATCCAGGATGTGCTCGAAGGCAAACAACAAATCTTGGTGCAAGTGGTGAAAGAGGAGCGCGGCAACAAGGGGGCCGCACTCACCACCTTTATCTCACTGGCGGGTCGTTATCTAGTGTTAAGCCCCAACACCATGCGCGGCGGTATATCACGCAAACTCTCCGACGATGAGCGGCGCGCACTCAAAGCGATCATCGCCCAACTCAATGTGCCCGAGGATGTCGGACTCATTGTCCGCACCGCAGGCCGAGATCAGAAGCTGGAAGCACTGCAACGCGACT
Source organism: Mariprofundales bacterium (assembly GCA_030950645.1). GTDB lineage: Bacteria > Pseudomonadota > Zetaproteobacteria > Mariprofundales > J009 > JAUZRF01. The sequence continues at coordinate 7,354 of JAUZRF010000001.1, read as the reverse complement.
TCTCCTACCTTACTCGCCTCTGGGAGGAGATCCGCATCAAGGGAAACTCCGCCCCTGCACCAGCGCTAATCTATATGGAAGGCGACCTAGCCACCCGCGCCATTCGTGACCACTTCACCGACGATATTGCCGAGATTTGGGTTGATAATCACGAGGTCTATACCCGTACCAAGGAGTTCATCCATGCGGTAATCCCTGGCAAGGAGAAGCTAGTCAAACTCTATCGCGGCAAAAAGCCGCTGTTTCGCCAATACGGCATCGAAGACCAATGCGAAGAGATCCATGAGCGTGAGATCCGTCTCCCTTCCGGTGGCGCGCTGGTGTTTGACCCCACCGAGGCACTGACATCGATCGATATCAACTCCTCGCGCGCCACCAAGGGTAAGCATATCGACGAGACCGCGCTGGCGACCAATCTGGAAGCAGCAGAAGAGATCGCCCGCCAACTGCGCATCCGGGATATCGGTGGCCTGATTGTGATCGACTTCATCGACATGACCTCGCGCAAGCATGGCCAGCAGGTTGAAGACGCACTGCGCCAAGCGTGCGACATGGACAAGGCGCGCATCCAGATCACCCGCATCAGCCGCTTTGGCTTGATGGAGATGTCACGCCAACGGCTCCACCCCAGCGTGCGCGAAACCACCAGCCAAGTCTGCCCGCGCTGCAAGGGTCGCGGCACGGTGCTAACCACGGAATCGATGGCACTGCATATTCTCACCCGTATCGAGGATTGGGCTGAAGCGGGGAAAAAACCCGAGTTGGCAGTCCAGCTCCCCTCCGCAACCGGCGAATACCTGATGAACAACAAACGCGACTGGATCGCCCGCATTGAGGAAAACTACGAGGTACAGGTCAGCCTACAGATTCGCCCTGAGTTGAATATCCCCCACTACCGCATCGACCGCCTGTGGAGCGATGACAATCAAAAACGCCACGAGATCCTTGAAGACACCTCGAAAGTGGCCAAAGCGCCTCGGCCAGGGAAAAAGCTACGCCCATTAAAACCAGTCGTTGGCATACCACAACCCCCCGCTGAAGAGACGCCGGCGAAACAATCGACAACATCAACCGCCACTGCCGGCACACAAAAGCCGGGGCTACTTAAGCGCCTGGCTGCTGCACTGTTCGGAGACAGCGTCAGCAAGAGCGAGCCAGAAAAAGAACCTGAGCCAGAGGCACCGCCGCGCAGCAGCAACAACCGTAATCGTGGCGAACGCGGTGGACGCAACCGCAACCGACGCCCCAGAAGTGATCAGCCCAACAAACCTCGGCCACCGCGCCCGGTGCAAAATGCGCCATCGACCACCGAAACCTCCACCGACGCAGAGGCACCAGCAAAGAAACGCCGAAGGAGGAGACGCAAGCCTGCCAAGAGCGAAGAGAATGTGGAGTCCGGCACCAATGCGACCACGAACGATACACCGAATGATTCCCCCGCGTCACAAAAACGGCCCGCCAGCGCCAACCCTCCAACGCCAACGGAAAACAAGGAAGAAGCTACCGAAGGCGAAGCAAAGCCCCGCCGCCGCAGGCGTCGTCGTCGCCCCGTCTCCGCTGAGAGAAACGAAAATGAAAATAACGAAGGGCAACAACCAGTTGAACACAAGGATTCTGGCAACCCAAGCCCTGAGAACAAGGTCGAAAGCGCGCCGAAGCCCGCCCCAGAAACCCCCTCCTCAGATTAGCAGATATCGCGCCTGACACCAACCAAACACCTGCGTATCCCGCAACCAGAACCCATCGTTCACCATGGATAACCTTACCATTCCCAGCGAGTTGGCAGGCAAACGGCTGGATGATGCCTTAGCGCAGCTTAGCGGACAATCGCGCAACCGCATTCAGCAACTCCTTACCAGTGGCATGGTCACTTCGGCGAGCGGTCGACTCAAAGCCTCGCGCAAGGTCAAAGTAGGCGAGCTATTCACCCTCTCCCTGCCACCATCCACCCCGCTAACCCTGATTCCCGAGGCGATCCCGCTCGACATTCTCTTCGAAGATGACCATCTCTTGGTGGTCAACAAACCGGCAGGCATGGTGGTGCACCCCTCCTATGGCCATGATACGGGCACGCTGGTTCATGCTCTGCTCCACCACTGTCCAGAGCTGCCAGGCATCAATGGCGTACAACGCCCCGGCATTGTTCACCGGCTCGATAAAGATACCTCGGGCGCATTGGTCGTAGCCAAGGATGAAGCGACGATGCGTGCCTTAAGCGAGCTCTTCTCCACCCATGACTTAGAACGGCAATATGTTGCCTGGTGCCGTGGCCGTCCGCTATGGCAATGCCACACTATTGAGTTACCACTGGCGCGCCACCGCCATCATCGGCAAAAAATGGCGGTATGCCACAATGGCAAAGAAGCGATCACCGAGGCAAATTGCGAGTTTCGCCACCGACTCAACATGAGCCGGATTCGCCTTACGCTGCACACCGGCCGCACCCACCAGATTCGAGTCCATTTAAGTCACCTCGGCCTACCAATTCTCGGGGATCCGCTCTACGCCAGACCATTCAATCCCAGCAAGAGTTTTCCTAAGGCGCTACGAGCAGCCATTATTGCACTTCCTGGTCAGGCGCTCCATGCCGAACTGCTGGCATTCACCCACCCCATCACCAAGGCGGAAATCCACTGTGTTGCTCCGCGCCCTTCAGTGCTAGCAACGCTCGATGAGGTACTGATCGACAGCCAATGCTGATCTCGACCCTGCTTCACGACATCGGCATTCAAGCGGTATTTAGCGAAGCTCTCGATGGTGGGGTAGCAGATGAAAATGACCATGCAGCATCAAACCGCTTATGCCGCTCAGCGCATGTTCCCAGCCCAGCCCAGCAGTGTCACCAACCACATGGCGCGTCCATCTGGCAGGTTGATGGACACAGCCGCACCACCGGTGCGGATATTTTGATCAGCAACCAGACCAACCTGACGCTAGCTATTCGCACCGCGGACTGCCTGCCAATCCTGCTGGCCGATGCCAATACCGGCACCATTGCCGCTGTCCATGCCGGCTGGCGCGGCACCGCTGAGGGCATTGTTCAGCGGGCGATTACCGCCATTCTGAAACTTGGATCAACAGCTGAAGCGATCCATGCCGCCATGGGACCGGCCATCGGCAACTGCTGCTTCATGATTGGCCCCAAATGCCACCAACAACTGGCCGCCTGCGCCAATGGTGTAGGTGTCACGCAAACGGAGCACAATTGGTATGCTGACTTGGCCAGCATCAACCGCTATCAGATGCAAAACTCTGGAATTTCAGCCGACCATATCGAACAACTTGGTGGTTGTACCTGCTGCCAATCCAACCGCTTCTTCTCCCATCGACGCGATGCGACCCAGCTGCGGCAACTCGCACTCATCTGCCGCAACCTGCCATCCTAATTGTCGTCAACCGGACAAATTTATTGACACTCGACAGCCAAATCTTCCCCCTAGGACTTGGGCGCTCACCAAAATTGACACGCCTTTACTCACAAAACTGATCCACCCCCTCCTTTAATATTTAGCACTGCTCAAAGAACTGACCCAGAGTGCACTGTCGAGTAGGGTGTTACATTCCGGCTTATTTGAGGGGATTTGTGCCACGATGAGGCAGGCCGTTTAGAACGGCTTATTACCCACTCCGCATCCGCACATGCCCAAGACTACTTACGCTCGTTGGTTAGCTTACAGCTTACGGCTATTGGTAACTACTCAGATCACTCCCAGTCTTCCTGATAGCAAGGCGAAAAAGCGGAGTTTACTACTGTAAATGAGCATTTTTCAACGCCGCTATCGGGAAAACCGGGAGTGAGCTGAGTAGTTACCCCGCGAGAACAGACGATCTTGCCCAGCCGCACTAAAAACATCTTTCGCTGTATTTTCACGCCACAACTGCATGAAATAGCGTTATATCTATCACAAAGTCGAAGTGGAACCATATAACATATTGGTTTTAAATGATAACATCTTATCGTGAGCCGTTGAATGTTGCACTTATGGCTTGAATTCAGGATTGTGGCTGGGTACTGTTTGGGTAAGAACAGCTCCCATCATGCTGAACATTAACTTTTTGGGGAGGTGAGTAAAATGGCTAACCAGCACGAAATCATATTAAATCAGGCGCCCATTCGTTGGGAGCTGGATGAAGGGCGCATGTCCTTTTTCGATATTCCGGCGATTACCTTCTGGCTCGATCCGTCATTGCTGCGCATCCTGCAACCGCTCAGGGAAGAGGTCGGCGATGAGCTCTATCGCCTGATCATCGCGCATCAGGCCAGCATCGGTACGGAAGAAGATTATCAGCAAATGGTAACGCAACTCGGCAGTCATTTTGAGGAGGGGTTTCTAGCCTGGGGCGCGGCTGTTGCCGCCGCCGGTTGGGGACGCTTCGAAATCCTGGCGTTTAATCTGGCGAAGAAGACTGCGATGGTGCGCGTGACCCATCCGTGGGAATTACAGATGTTCGAATCGCAGCCACAGGAAGATGCGTGGGGTTGCCCATTTTTGATGGGGAAAATCATCGGCATCTTTTCGCATGCGCTGGGCGAATCGTGCTGGGCGGATGAGCGAAACATCATCCTGACAGAGGGGGAAAGTGCGGTCGATTTCCATATCTATGCCTCGGATTTAACCATCGCGGATGAACTGGACAAGCTGCGCGGCGTGCGACGCAAAGCGCGGGAAGCGCAACTGGTGGAGGAAATCAGACAGCATCAACAGGCTGAGACTTCGCTTCGCAATCTTGCCTCCAACTTTGCGGCCATCAGCGGTGCGGAATTTTTTTCCAAGGTAACGCATTATCTCGCTGGAGCACTTGATCTGGACTGCGTCTTTATTGCGGAACTGATTGCCGGAGAAGATCGCGCCAATGCGGTTGGCGGTTATGCCAGAGGCGAGGCTCTGCCGCTGCCGTTTACATATACGCTGAAAGAGACGCCGTATGAGAATGTCGTCAAAGAGCAATTCTGTTTTTACCCCTCAGGCGTTCAGGCGCAATTCCCGAAAGATACGCTGTTGAAGGAAATGGGCGTGGATAGCTATATCGGTATCACTTTATGTGATAAAGACGGCCATGTGCTGGGGCTCATTGTCGGTTTGAGTGGCAAGCCCCTCAACAGTCTTGATTTGGCGGAATCGCTCTTCAAGGTGTTTTCATCCAGAATTGCGGTTGAACTTGAGCGTAAGCAAGCTGATGAAAAACTCAAAGAATCGGAAATACGATACCGCACGCTGTTTGAAACATCTTCCGATGCCATCATGTTGCGGGATGACACAGGCTTTGTGGACTGCAATCAAGCTACGCTGGATATGTTCGGCTGGGACTCAATCGCAGATATAAACAGGAACCTGTCAGAGCTTTCTCCAGAGCTACAGCCATGCGGGTCAGATTCCAGGGTGTTAGCAGATACATATATCGCCACGGCGTTCAAAAACGGCGGCTATCAGTTTGAGTGGGTGCATAAGCGCATGGATGGCTCCGAGTTTCCAGCCGAAATATGGCTGAGCCCGATGACGCTGGATGGAAAACCCGTGATGCAGGCCAGAGTGCGCGATATTTCCATACGCAGGCGAGATGAAGAATCGCTGCGTAAGCTCTCATCAGCCATTGAGCAGGCCGGGGAATCTGTCCTCATCACCGACAAGGCTGGCATCATCGAATATGTCAATCCGGCGTTTGTTAAGATCACCGGTTACAGCGCTGAGGAGGCCATCGGTCAAACACCCCGAATACTTAAAAGTGGTAATCATGACGCCACTTTTTATGCCTCGATGTGGCAGAGCATTAGCCGCGGTTGCGTCTGGCATGGTAAAGTGATCGACAAAAGAAAAGATGGCAGCTATTTCCCAGCCATGCTGACTATTTCTTCCATTCTGAATGAAAACGACGAAATCACCCACTTTGTTGGACTGCATGCTGACCTGACGGAACAGGAAAATCTTGAGCAGCAATTCTATCAGGCTCAGAAAATGGAGGCGATTGGCACTCTGGTCGGCGGCATTGCACATGATTTCAATAATATACTGGCCGGTATGACTGGCAACCTGTATCTGGCCAAACAGCGTGTGAAAAACGACCCCGACATACTGAACAAACTGACCACTGTGGAGCAGTTATCCATGCGCGCCGCTGATATGATTGCGCAACTGCTCACCTTTGCTCGCAAAGGCATTATTCGCATGAAAGCAATGCCGTTGACACCATTGATCAAGGAATCGATGAAATTTCTGCGCACATCCACGCCTGAAAATATTGCCATGCATGAATATATTTGCAGCGACACCCTACCCATCAAGGGGGATGCCACCCAACTACATCAGGTGCTGATGAACTTGATCAATAACGCCTGCGATGCAGTGGAAGGCGTGGATGATCCATGCATCACCATCCGGCTGAAAATGTTCAGCCCAGACAAGGATTTTGCCAAAGCGCACCCGGATGCGACCGCTGCAAGCTATGTACATTTAAGCGTAGAAGATAATGGTTGCGGTATTCCGAAGCCTTTGCATGAACACCTGTTTGAACCCTTTTTCACCACCAAGGAACAGGGCAAAGGCACCGGACTGGGTCTGTCCATGGTTTATGGCGCAATCACTTCCCATCACGGCTTTGTTGAATTGGACAGCGCCCCGAACAAAGGTGCGGCATTCCATATCTATCTGCCGCTGCTGGAGCAACAGCAAGCGAGCGAGCTCACAACTCCCGCTCAAACAGAAGCGTCAGCAGGCCACGGCGAACTGATTTTGCTGGCGGATGATGAATGCTGCGTGCGTGAAACGACTGCCGAAGTGCTGGAAATGTTAGGCTATGAAGTGTTAGAGGCCACAGATGGTTTAAAGGCGCTAGAGCTATGCGAAAAACGACGGGATGATATAAGCCTTGCTCTGCTGGATGTGGTGATGCCTCACTGTGGTGGCATGCAACTGGCAGAAAAAATCAGAGCATTTCAACCGGATATGCCGGTGATATTTATGACAGGCTACGATAAACAGCATGTGCTTGGCGGTGATGCGCCGCTAGCGAACAGCGAAATATTAACCAAGCCGGTGAATTTTGATGACTTGAGCCACCGCATTCGTCAGTTGCTGGGCGATTCGTAAAGCACAGCCCTGCCCTTTAACCCACAAATCGCGCCACAGGGAATTACTGTTATGTTTACCTTTATTTGAGGGGAGTCATCCCACGATCAGCAAGAGTTCCCGAATCCACACATGACCACGCTCTTCTGTAGCGGAAGATGGAAGTGCGGAGCGAAGCGTAGCAAGCTCCTTGAGGCATCTGGAGCGGAAGTAATCTTGGGCATGTGTGGATTCGGGGGCGGGTAATCAGCCGCTCTAATCGGCCTGCCGCATCGTGGTACGAAACCCCT